>JAOZNB010000020.1 GCA_029933995.1 Candidatus Moraniibacteriota bacterium
CAAACTACAAATACTTTGAAAAAATCATTGAAAAATCTTAATACTAAAAAATCCTTAGACACACTTTTTGGGACGGTCCCTTCTCTTAACCCCTCCGCGCCCTATCGGGCACCTCCCCTTCAAAGTGGAGGAGGTTTAAGTATACAAAAAGGACACCTACTAGAGATGTCCTTACATTTCATTTTTTTTGTTTATTACAACTGTCCTGCTATGTTGTAAATTGGTAATAGTACTGAGAAGACTAATACACCTACACCGAGACCTAGTACAACAATCAAAATTGGTTCTATGATTGATGAGATATTACTTGTGATTTGATCTACTTCTGCGTTATAAAATCGTGCTACATCTTCTAATATTTCACCCAAACGTCCTGTTTCTTCACCAATTTTTATCATGTTTGAAACCATTGAAGGAAATTCATCATGTTTGAAAAATTCTGTGTTAATTTCACCACCTACTTTTACATCTTGAGCAGCTTTTAAAATAATATTTTTATATACTACATTATCCACAATGTCTGCCACGATAATAAGTGCTCGTACAATTGGTATACCACCTTTCATAAGTACTGAAAGGTTTTCTGAAAAACGCGTAATATAAATATATGTAAAAAGCTTTCCTATTACAGGTAATTTTAATTTCAACTTATCCCACTCCTTACTACCATCCTCACTACGTGCATAATATATAAGTGATGCCAAAACACCAAAAAATACAATCAGTACAGCCCACCAATATGACTGCATGAAATCACCTATATTTATCATTACTTGTGTATACCATGGAATTTCAACGTCTAATTCAACAATAACTCCTGTAAGTTTCGGCAAAATCCATGTCATTGTCAAAAATCCGATAACACCAGCAACACTAATAACAAACATTGGGTACA
Organism: Candidatus Moraniibacteriota bacterium; assembly: GCA_029933995.1. Taxonomy (GTDB): domain Bacteria; phylum Patescibacteriota; class Minisyncoccia; order Moranbacterales. The sequence goes on from JAOZNB010000020.1 coordinate 896, forward strand.
TGAGAGCTCCACGTATCTTATTTTTTAATTGATAGTTTTGTTCAGCTGTTTCTGCAACAAAATCAATTGCTCCTTGCAAATTACCAGAAACTTCACCCGCCTTCAACATACTAATTGCAAGTGTGGAAAATATATTTTGATGTTTACTAAATGCTTCTGATACTGACATACCATCTTCAATGTCAGCAGCTAATTCAGCGACTATTGTACGTAATTGAGCACTTTCTGTTTGAGTGTGAATGGTCTGCAATGCTGGTGCAATTGGAATCTTTGCACCTACGAGCGTAGAAAATTGACGATAGAATAACAATAAATCTTTTTGAGACACAGAAGATGTTAATTTCTCTATCGCAGTTGATATTGACTCATTTTCTTTAATCTCTTTAATTTGCAAAGGAATTAATTCATTCTTTTGCAATAATTGTGTCGCCATTTCTTTGTCAACGGCATCTATTTTACCACGCTTTACATTACCGTCTTTTGTTTTTGCCTTAAATTTAAATTGCATAATCTTTTTATTATTTATTCTTCAATTTGAATCTGTTCTCCACGTCCTACCAACATTCGTACATAATCACGATTTTTTGCATATGTCATAGCATGGTCCAATGTGATATCACCTGCTTGCAAAAGCTCTGCCAATGATCTATCCAACGAAATCATCCCCTCTTTTTGACTTGTTTCAATAACTGTATCAATCTGATAGGTTTTATCTTCACGAATTAAGTTTTCAACTGCATGATTTTTAATCATAATTTCAACTGCTGGAATACGACCTCCATTTGTATGTGGTATTAACCTCTGTGACATTACACCCAAGAGGACATTTGCAAGTTGTGAACGAATTTGATTTTGTTGGTGTGAGGGAAATGTATCTACAATACGATCAATCGTCTGAGCTGCATCATTTGTATGCAAGGTAGCAAATATCAAATGACCTGTTTCAGCAGCTGTAATTGCAGTTCTGATAGTTTCATGATCACGCATCTCACCAATCAAAATAACATTTGAATCTTCACGAAGTGCAGCACGGAGTGCATTTGGAAAATTCTGAGAATCTTGTCCTATTTCACGTTGATTAATAATACACAAGTCTTGTTCATACATATATTCAACAGGATCTTCAATTGTGAGGATGTGTTGCTTTTTATTGTGATTAATATAATCAATAAGTGCAGCAAGCGTAGTTGACTTACCGTGCCCAACTGGACCAGTTACCAAAAATAATCCCTGTGAAAAATTTGCAAATTCATACACAAGTTGTGGAACACTTAATTCATCCAAAGACTTGATTTTTGTATTAATAATACGCATCACAATCCCAACATGACCTCGCTGATAAAAAACATTTGTACGGAAACGTATCTTATCTTCTAGATTATATGAAAAATCAATTTCTCCATCTGCTATAAATTTTTCTTTAGTATTTGAGTTCATGAAAAAATCTGCAAATGCCTTTGTGTCTTCTGGCACAAGTACAGCTTCCTGCTCCAATGGAATTAATTTTCCATCAATACGTAAAGTCGGATGTCGTCCCACAGCAAAGTGCAAATCAGATGCATTTTGTTGTGCACCCAGTCTTAATAAATTTTTTATCCGTTGTTCTACATGTAGAGAACTCATATTTTTTATATTTTTATTTTTGTTAACACTTAAAAAAAGTATTTATAACATATACTTTTCTACCTTAGATAAAACTTCTGTAGGCGTAAAATGTGACTTAATCAAAAAATCCTTTGCTCCCAGAGACAAACCTCGATCAACATCTTCTTTTTGAGATAAATTCGTCAAAAGTACAACAGGAATTTGCTTCCATTCTTCTTTATTATTCAATACCTCCAAAACATCAAATCCATCCATGTACGGCATTACAATATCCAAAAGTAAAATATGTGGACTCACGCCACTCTCCAATTTTTCAATTGCATCACGGCCATTACTTGCCAAGACAACATTATATCCAGCAGCCTTTAACTTTACCTCATAAATATCACCGATAAATGCATCATCTTCGGCAATCATAATTGTCTTTTTTTCTGTATTTTCTTGTGTCATAATAGTTGATTTAATTACAATTTCATTTATTAGTGATTATGTTTTATTTCTTCATGCATTTGATCTTCATCTGATATCTCATCTAATTTTCCTCCTATGCTCATATCACCCTCAGTTACTCGTTCTAATTCTGCAAGTGTTGTCATTCCTAGAAGCATCTTTAGTATACCATCTTGTTTCAAAGTAATATACCCCTTCTTGCGCGCCATTGCTTCCACCTTTGGCATATTACCATCTTCCTCCGTAATCAAATCTTGTAATTCCCTATCAATATCAATTGTTTCATAAAGTGCCAACCGTCCAACTAGCCCAAGTCCACCACATTTTTTACACCCTTTTCCATGATGAAACTTAAACGGAGCACCTGGTTCTAATCCATATTTACGAAATTCGCTATCACTCACACCTTCTAATTCAATTTTAATTTTTTCAATAATATTATCTGGAACAGCTTTTTCTTCTTTGCAATGTTCACATATCTTACGTACTAAACGTTGTGCAGCAATTACACGCACAGCTGAAGCAATAAGAAAAGGTTCAATCCCTAAGTCGATAAGACGTGGTAATGCTCCAACAGCATTATTTGTGTGAACTGTTGAAAAAACTAAATGCCCTGTAAGTGCAGCATGCACACCCAACTCAGCAGTCTCACCATCACGAATCTCACCAACCATGATTACATTTGGATCTTGACGCAAGATACTCCTTAACCCACTTGCAAAATTATACCCAATCTCTGGCTTCACTTGAGACTGATTAATTCCTGGAACAAAATATTCCACAGGATCTTCCAATGTGATGATATTACGCTCCTCACCATTTAAAATTTTCAAAAATGCATACAATGTCGTTGACTTACCAGAACCAGTTGGACCAGTCATGAGAATCATACCAAATGGATCCATGATACGCTCCATACACATATCATACTGAGTTCCCATCATACCCAATTCTTTCAAATCAAATGTTTGACGATCTTTTTCCAATACACGCATAACAATTTTTTCACCTTCTACCACCGGCAAACTCGATACACGAAAATCAATATCTTTTCCTTTATCATTGATACGAAATCGTCCATCTTGCGGTTTACGTTTTTCATCAATTTTTAAATTTGAAAGAATTTTAATACGTGAAATTACAGCCTTTCCTACTTCCATTGGAAATGTCAAGGATGAATGTAAAACACCGTCCTGACGAAATCTGACACGATAGGTTTTATCAATTGGTTCAATGTGAATATCTGATGCTTTACCATCCAATGCATGTTTTATAATAACATGAACCAATTTTGCAACAGGCGCATCCTGTAAACTTTCCTTATCACCTGCAATATTTAAATCATCTTTATCTTCTTCATCTTCAATTGCAAACGATTCCACAACTTTATCTACAGCATCTTCAGCACTACCATACAATTCAAAAAGTTTTTCTAATACATTTTCAGGTGTTAAATATATTTCTATATTCATGCGATCTTTTTGCGCAATAAATCGTAAAACATTCAAAGCATTCACACTCTGAGTATCTATCATTGCAACATGTAATGTTTTTGTTTTTTTATCTTTATTAAAGATTACCATGCGGTTTTGCTTTGCAATATCCTCTGATAGTGTCTGTATAGATTCTCGATTTGCATTTGATGGTACATCAAATATAACACCTACACCTAAATCAGCAGCTTGTTTTTTAAACTGCTCTTCATCAAGTGTTTCATCTTTTTTCTTTGGTTTTGCATTTACCTGTTTTGCAGCTGCTTCAACCTCATCTTTTGTTACTTCTTTATCTGTCATAGTATTATTTATGGTAAAAATGGATTTGAACGATTTGCAGGTTCAGATACTAACGGCTCAGTTTGTGATGTTGTCTCCATAACTGTATTGATGAGATCATAATCAATTTCTTTTCCTATAGAAGTTGGTGATAATTCTCCAGCACCTGGCACATATGCATACGTAAATGAAATAACACCACTTAAAATCAAATCTTGTTGAACTCCTTCACCCTCAGCATCCTCATCTTTTTCTTGTTCAGATTTTGTTAAATCAAATGTTTTAAAACCATATAATCTCTTGATACGAAATAGCTGATGTGTAAACTTCTTGAAATCTTCATAAGTTCCACTCGCTATCACTTTACCTTCAATCAAATGTGGTCGTCCATCGGTTGCAGCTCCACTACGCACATCCTGTCGTCCTTCAGAAAAACCTATTGAGAAAAGACTTACACCAGATTCTTCGGCTAACTGAGGTATGTCACTAAGTAAAATTTCCTCTCGTTGATCATTTGGTACAAAGTCCAATACATATTCTTTCTCAGTAGTATGGTTATCTATATCAGCCTGAAAAGCTTCTACCCTAGCCAAATGTCCTTTTGCTGTTTCTAATAATTTTTCCTGTTGTTTAATCTCCTCTTTTATTGCTGAAATAGATTGTGCTGTTGGCACAACTTGTGCGATGATAAAATACAACACAAGCAATAAAATAACTGGAAATAAAAGTATTCGTATAATCATATTTTTGTTTTATTTTAATAATTTATTTGTATAAAAATTTTATTCTTCAGACGGTAATTCAACAGCCCCGTCCTCAGTTACCACCTCATCATCAGTTAACTCTACATCAACGACATCTCCAGCAACTATTTCATCTTCATTTTGTTCTGTGTCAACAATATTCTCATTAGCTACTATCTCTTCACCCTGTCCTGTGTCAACAGCACTTTCAGTAGATACCACTTCTTCACTTTGTTCTGTGTCAACAACATTCACAACCTGTTCATCTTGCACTGACTCAGTAGTAATCTCACCCACTGGCTCATTAAGAATTTCAATTATCATTTCTTTCTCCTCATATGGAGTTTTATCATATCCAACTACACTCATAGTCAATGTAAAAATAATACGACCATAATCATCTCGGTCTGTTGTACCTATCTTTACATTGGTAAAATAATGTACTTTAGCAAGCTCTGTAGCTTTATCCTCATCCTCACCATCACTAATCAAAAGCTCTTTTTTATCTTCATTAATATATCCAACATTTTTGAAAACATCAATTTGTTGTGCCATTACCTCAAATGTATCTGCATCAGCAGAAATTGTCACACTTCCCAGTCCCACAATAGTTGCATCCCCTGCACTAAAATTTTTCTTTGTCTGAGCCCCTGAATTATATTGAAACGATTTCAGTACAACCCGATCACCCGATTGATCAGAATTTTTTAAAATCATATTTTCTTCAATAATTTTCAATACATCGTTTGCTTCGTAACCATAATAAATTTCATCCTCCATTGCATACGCCCGCACAGCAAAGTCAGATGCTTCTGGTGTAAGAGAGGTTTGCACTTTTGCATTTGTTGCTCTCACATCTTCGACTATTGCTAATTTTTCTACCTCCAATTTTTGTTCCATCATGTTTAACCCAAACCACGCGATCATAGTCACCACCAAAAAACCTGCTGCCACAAGTAGACCACGAGAGACTGTTTTTTTACGCGGAGCGCCTTTTATGTCTTTACTAGTTGTGCTTTGGAAACCTGTTCCTGAAACCATATTTTTATTTTTATATTATTTATATAAATTTTATTTAAACATTTTTTAAAAAAGTTATTTTTTTTCTTCCATATTACGCAATGCCAAACCAATTGCAACAGCAAACGATCCACTCATTTCTTCTATGCTACCAGAATTTTTTTTATCATACAATATGTGACTCAATGGATTTCCAAGTACTACATTCAAACCTGTAATTTTTCCTAAATATTCTGGCAATCCAACAAACTGTGACCCACCTCCACAAAGAACCAATGACTCTAATTTATCACTCTTTTGATCACTAAGTACTCGTTTTATTTCATTAGCTACATAATTAAGTGAAGGAAACCCAACTTTTGCTGCTCCACCAAAAAAATTCTCACCACTCTCTTTCAGTGACAGAGCTTTTTCTCGCGTAATATTCATGCTTTTCATAATTGCATTTGTCATATCAGCACCACCAATATCAACGCTCCTACTTACATGTACAACCCCATCTTCTATCAATATAATATTTGTAGTCTTTGCACCAAAATCCACCAACATAAACCTACCTAGTGATTTACCTATTATAGAACGTGTCAACGCAAATGATTCCAATTCCAATGCCTCAATAGAAATATTTATATCACTAAATAAACCATCATAATATTGAACTTCACTCTTTGGTGCTGCTGCCAACAAAACCTTCATGGTTGGCTTTTCTTTTTCTTCATCTGTCTCTGGTAAAACTTCCCAACTAACATTCACCTCATCCAACGATGCTGGTATATATTTCCTAGATTCAAATTTGATTGCACTAGCAATATCCTTTTCATTCATTCTAGGAAATTCAACAACCATCACAAGCCCATTAAAACTTGGAATTGCCACAGTTGCCTTTTTTGTATGTGGTTTCATTTGAACAAATAATTCACGAAGTGCATCACTCAACCTTTTGGCATAATCCTTATCATAAGTATCTGGAACTTCTTTTACATTTGTAACATTTACCCAGCCATAATTAACAAGTTGTGCTTTTCCCTTAACTTTTTTAAGCTCAATAGCCTTGATAGACTGTGTTCCAAAATCAACACCTAGTGTGTAATCAGATTGTGAAGAAAATAATGACATAAATCTCTTTTTACTTTATCTATTGATTTTATTTAATAGCTCTCTGCATTTTAAATTATATCACAACATTGCAATATGCACCATCGCACAATAATTAACACCTATTATTCATCAGTTTCCTTTGATTCCCTTACAGCATCTTGCACTTCTTTTGAAATTTCTGCCATAATTTTTTGATTTGTTTTGAGTGTAGTCTTTGCTTTTTCACGTCCTACACCTAATTTTTCTTCTTTGTATGAATATGAATGACCTTTTTTTGTAATAATTTCATACTGTACACCCACATCAAGCACATCACCAGCAAGTGAAATTCCTTCATTATACATGATGTCAAATTCTGCAATTTTAAATGGTGCTGCAACTTTATTTTTTACAACCTTTACTTTTACATGATTTCCCACAATCTCATCACCTTTTTTAATTTGTGCTGCTCGTCGCACATCCAACCTTACAGATGAATAAAATTTAAGTGCATTACCACCTGTAGTTGTTTCTGGATTACCAAACACTACACCTATTTTCATACGAATTTGATTGATAAAGATAACTACACAATTAGATTTTGCAATAATTGGCGTTAATTTACGCATTGCTTGACTCATCAATCGTGCTTGACGTCCCATATGATGATCGCCCATCTCTCCATCAATTTCTGCCTGCGGAGTCAGAGCTGCTACAGAATCAATAACCACAACATCAACAGCACCTGACTGCACCAATGTTTCTGTGATATCAAGAGCTTGCTCTCCTGAATTTGGTTGCGATACAAGTAACTGTTCAATATCAACTCCGATACGCTTTGCATATTCTGGATCAAGCGCATGCTCAGCATCCACAAAAGCAGCTGTACCACCCGCTTTTTGCGCATTTGCAGCAATATGCAATGCTAATGTTGTCTTACCAGAAGACTCTGGGCCATAAATCTCAACTACACGTCCTCGTGGCACACCACCCACTCCCAATGCCAAATCAAGTGACAAAGAACCTGTCGGAACTGTTGCAACATCTACACGTCGCACGTCTCCCAATCGCATTAACATTCCATCACCAAATTTTGTACGAATTTCATCAACAACTGCATCTACTTTTACATCATCTTTTTTTGTTTCTTCTTTTTTTGCAACTTTCTTTTTTGCCATAACAATAATCTCAAATAATTACACTAATTAAATCATACAATCACCCCTATCAATATATCAATTAAATTGCTTATAAAATATATTATACCAAATATATAATAATTGTCACCTTTTTTACTCAGATATTTCTTCATCATCATTTTTTACATCTTCAACAGTATACGAAACATCTCGAATTATTTCAGATTCATCATCCACAATTTCAAATGTTTCCCCATCATCAAAACTCACAAAAGTATTAGACCCACTACTTGATGTAAGTACTATAGTCTCATTTGCATCAAACCTTCTTTCATCACCTAGTTCTAATGTGTCATTATAAATATCAATCTCATCTGCAATCACATTAATCCAAACTGGTTCATTTTTTGCTTTTATTATAATGTGAACCTTTTTTTCTTCTACTTTTTTTTCTTCTTTGTGTATTTCATATTCTGCATTCACATTAATTTTTTCTACACTTTTTTTATCAAATTTATTTATACTTTCTATTTCAATGATATTTGCACCCACAGCCAATCCTACATTATCTGAAAACATTCCATCCATGTCAACAAATACTTGTTGTCCATTAATAAATACACGAGAATTATTTCTTGTTTTTCCATTCACAATCACATTGCTATCATTGACAACACTATTGTGTAGAGGTGCATCTACAACAAGCCATGGTGATGAAATAAAATTATCAATGCTAAAATACAAATACATACCAACTGCACACAATAATATAAAACTACTAACTACAAGCAAAATACGTGGCGTAAAAACAAATCGTGGAACTTTTGGTAATTTATTTACTGTTTCTTCAGCATCTTTATTATATATATTTTGATATACACTATATTCTCTTTCGAATAAATTCAAAAGAATCTTCTCAGGTATACCAAAAAAGCGAGCATAGGATTGTACAAATCCTTTAACATAAACCTTCGTTGGTAATTTATCATATTGACCGTGTTCCAATGCTTCTATGTATGCAACTTTTACATTAATTTTACGTGACAAATCCTGTACACGCATACGCCTGTCTATACGTAATTGACTCAATTTTTCACCAAGTGTCAGTGATTTTATTTTTTTTCTTACAAAGCTACCATCTTCCATAAAACATTACTTAACTCAAACAACAAATTATCAACTACTGTCAGGAAATATTTTATGTATATGAGAGTTACTACACCTCATTCATTTCCTGCACTTCATCACTTTCAGCTTCAACTAAAATTTTACGAGGCTTTGACCCTTCTGGAGGGCTGACAACACCATTTTCTTCTAACTCATCCATAAGTCTAGCTGCTCGTGAATATCCCACACGTAACCGTCTCTGAATATATGAGGTTGATGCCTTACCTGCTGCAATCACAATTTCTTTTGCTTCTTCATACAGAGGATCCTCTGATTGATCAGAACCACTCTCACCACTTTCTGCACTATCAAAATCAACAGATGTTATTCCGCCAGAAGCAGCTTCATCACCTCCAAAATCCTCACCAATATTGTACGAACCATTGGACTCAGCCTGTCGTTTGATAAAATTAACAACTCTCTCTATCTCACCTTCATTTACAAATGGATTTTGTAGTCTTACAGGTGTAGATGTAGTTGGTCCACTGAACAACATATCTCCATTACCAATAAGCTTTTCTGCTCCAGTACCATCTAAAATTGTCCTAGAATCAATACTTGAATTTACTTTAAGTGCAATACGTGTAGGCATATTAGCTTTAATCAAACCAGTAATGACCTCCACACTTGGTCGTTGTGTTGATAGGATTAGATGTATGCCTATAGCACGTGACATCTGTGCAATTCTCACAATCACGCTCTCAACTTCCTTACCATGCGATGACATGAGGTCAGATAATTCATCAATCACAATCACAATTGCTGGCAGATTTTCCATCTCTTGTGTAACCTTGTCTCCAGTATCAGGATCATTAAATATATGCATTTCACCTTTATCACGTTTTTGTGTATATGATTCTAGATTTTTTGAGCCTGTTTCTTGTAAGAGTTTATATCGCCGTTCCATTTCAGATACTGCCCACTTAAGAGCATTAACAACTTTACCATTTTCTACGATTACATCTGAAAGTAAATGTGGAATTCCTTGATACAAAGATAATTCTACCCGCTTTGGATCTATAAGAATTAATTTTAATTCATCTGGAGAATTTTTATACAGCAACGATAACAATATACAATTAATTGCAACAGACTTACCAGCACCAGTTGTACCAGCAACCAATAAATGTGGCATCTTTGCCAAATCTTCATAAATATAATCACCATTCACATCCTCACCAAGTGCTAACAACAGTTTTTTGTCAGGATTATCAAATTCATCTGTATTAATCAAATCTCTCATACGTACCATAGCAGTTTCTCTATTTGGTACTTCAATACCTACAAGTGATTTCCCCGGAATTGGTGCCTCAATACGAATTGGATGTGCTGCAAGTGCCAAAGCCAAATCAGCATTAAGAGCTGTAATACGAGATAACTTCACACCAGGTTGCGGGAGAAAGCTATACTGTGTCACAGTTGGACCAGTTACGATATCCTCCAATTCCATTGCAATGCCAAAATCTTGAAATGTCTCTTGAATACGTACAGCTTTTTGTTTTACATCTCCACCCTTTGCTTTACCACCACCACGTTCTAATAACTTAAGTGGGGGTAATTCCCAATCAATATTTTCTGGTTGTGTCATCTGTTTATCATTTATTCCTGATGCATCAATCACTTTTTGTATTTTATCTTCAGGCTTATCAATTATTTGTGGTGCAATAGATTTTTCATCTTCATCTCCAACAACCTCATCTTCATCATCAAATTCCTCATCATCAAATTCTTCTTCAACTGCATCATCAGTATCTGCATCATCATCCTCATCACTCTGTTCGTCTTCAAGCTCATCTCCATCACCCTCATCATCATCTGTCTCATCTTTCTTTTTTCGTGCAAAAAATCCTTCTTTTTTTACACCATCTTTTTTCATCTTAGGTACATAATCCCCCAATCCCACAAGTGACACATTAAAAGCAACTATAAAACCAATGAGTATAAGTGCTAATAATATAATTGTTCCTGCAATTTTCCCTACAAATTTTGCTAATGACCCCGCCAAAATATATCCCATATACCCACCACCAACACCCTCTTTAGCCATAGTCTTAAATTGCTCTATTTCAAAAGGAATAAGATGCATGAGCGCTAAAATACCCCAGAAAGCTAAAGTCATCCCAACAATCTTTGTTATATAAAAACGAGTATCCACTTTTTTTCGCAACAAAATAATACCAATATATATAAAAACTAATGGCGCAAGATATTTACCCCACCCAAAAATCTGTCCCAAAGTACTTGTCATTTTTTCACCAACAACACCTGAAGCACCAAAAAATCCAAGTACAAAAATAGTAGCTAATACAAACAAAAAAATTGCTGCTATCGAACGTTTTGCATGTGCACCTACATGCAATGCCACGAAATCTTCACCATCACCCTCGTACTCTTCATCATCTTTTTCTTTTTTTCTCCCCATAAATATATATTATTTGAAATATCCTTTATTCTATCACAAAATCATAATTTTCAACAATTTAATAAAAATTATCAATTATCAAAATACCATAAAATTATACAATTGTTGTATTACTGTTTGAGATTGCTTCACTCAACACACAACATGACACACCTTGTTCGCAAAGACACTAATATGTGCACGTCTTTGCGAGGAGGTACGACGACTATGTCCTGCCGTAGCCTTAGCGAAGGAGGAAGCAATCTTTTTACTGTCATTGCGAGAAGTGTTTAGCGACGTGGCAAACTCAATAAGATTATTATAAAATTGTAATTTTTACAACGACATCCCTAACCACCCCCAAGTCACCTCCTTCAGTCTCCTTTGCTAAAGCTACGGCGACCAAAGAAAGAGGGGAGGTTTTGATTGATGTTAACTTAATTTTAACTATCATCCTCTCCCCCTTTTTAAAGGGGGAGATGTCCAAAGGACAGAGGGGGTTTTGATGACATTAAACTTTTTATTTAATCTGTAATTTCCCTAACCCCTCCTCGATCCTCCCCTTCAAAGGGGAGGAGGTTTTGTTAACAAAAAAAGCTTTCATTGTATGAAAGCTTTTTTGTTTTTTAAAATTTTACTTATGATAACTACTAGCATCAGTAGTAGCAGTGTATGTTACTTGTCCTGTATAAACTCCTGATTGTTGTGATGGTGATACATCTACTTTGTAACATATATCAGTTGATGTTGATGTTTCTTGATATGAAGTTACTGCTGAGATTGCTTGTGCTGTGTCTGGGATTCCTGCATATTGATTTGTTGATTGTCCGCAAGTCCCATCTACCCATGTGTTTTCAAAGTCATTATTATCTAATAATGCTTCTGGGAAAGATATTACTGAGAAACCTAGTCCTGTTGTTATTCCATTTGTCCATGTTGTTGTGTTGTAGGTTGTTGTCGGGTATGCGAGGGTTGAAGTGTAATAAATTATTACTACTCCTGAGCCACCGTTACCAGTTGTTCCTCCACCTCCCCTACTAGTGCCTGAAGCACCATTATATGACCTACTATCTGTAGTACCTCCCTTACCACCTCCGCCATATGACACTGATGTACCTGAAATTGAATTAGATGTACCTGCACCACCTACTCCAGGCGTATTTCCAGAATTTGGATACCCTGTATGAGAATTTCCTCCTCCTGGTGCTGCATAAGGACTAGTCCATGTACCACCAGCACGACCAGAACCACTAGCTCCTCCATGTGATATTGAGTTTACATTGTAACCATATCGTCCAGGACTTGCTACAATACTCCCAAAAACAGAGGTTCCCTCATTACGATGAAGTGCAGCGCCTCCACCACCTACTGTTACTGACATATTTCCACTTATAGCATATGAAGATGAATAAAGAACTCTCCCACCTCCACCACCTGCATGATATGATTTATCAAACACACCTCCACCAACACTTCCTCCCCCACCAACAACAAGAACTCGAGCATTTCCACTACCAGTCACAGAAAAAGTGCTACTTCCTGTAAATCTATGAATTGTGTCACTGCCTATTGTTGAAATTGAACCTCCAGTAACACTAATACCACTTCCATGCAATTTAACTTCTCCACTATCAAAATCAGTTCTATCATTTACATTTTCTTGTATGTAATCAGCTTCTGTATTGAAATCAATATCTGTACTATATAAATTATCCAATTGCAAATCTGTTGTATTTGTTATTCTTACATTACCACTGCTAAATTCACTCCAACCTGTTTGATTTGAGGTGCTATTTGCAGTATTACCTGTTTGTCCTGTTGTCCAATCTGTTTGTGTAAAAGTAGAAGGAGCTGCTTGTACTGTTTAGATATTACCAGACATACTTAGTACAAGTGCAATAATAGCAAAACTAACAAATGTTTTTTTAAATATGTTTTTTATCATTTTTTTGTTTTAGTTTATTTATACTATTTTTTAATTTTATAATTTTTATTATATCATGTATTATTTTTTTAACAAAAAATGTACTTATTGCATAATCAGAACTACTTTTTGAAAAATTTTGATGTCAATGTTAGTTTTTTTTATTTTTAATATATATTGAAACCAACATACTAACACCAATAGCAAACATGATTAGTGATAATAATTGTCCCATGGTCCATGTGCCTATTATAAAACCTAAATGTTCATCTGGTTGTCTGAAGAATTCAACAATGAACCTTGTTAGTGCATAACCCACTAAATAAAGTGCTGTCATCACACCTTTTGGCAATCCACGATTACGTAAATTCCACAGAACAATAAATAGCACAATTCCTTCCAAAAAAGCTTCATATAATTGTGAGGGATGTCGTAATGTTGATCCTCCATTGAAATACATGCCAAATGGTGATGTAGTTACACGACCAACTAATTCTGCATTCAAAAAATTACCAATACGTCCAAACATATATCCAATTGGTGCAACAGGTGCAATAAAATCTAGCACTCCCAAAATACTTTTTTGTTTTTTTCTAGCTGTCCATACGATTGCTAATGCAACACCTATAACCCCACCATGATAACTCATTCCATAAATTCCCACCCATTCACCTATAACAAAATCATATGGAGAAACAATCTGCAATGGATGTGCTATATAGTATGGTAAATCATAAAATATTACATATCCTAATCTACCCCCAATAAGTGCACCAATAAGTGAATTTGCTACAACATCTTGAATAAAATTTTTGTCATATACACCTTCACCCTTTTTAATACGCCAAAGTAACAAAAAATATACCACCCCAAAAGCAACTAGCCACATAAGTGAATACCAATACATAGAAAAACTACCAATTGAAAAAGCAATTGGTCCCACATAGTCTGGTAAATTTTGATAAAATTCAATCATATTATTATCCAATAAATAATAGATTATGAATTAAATTTTTGTAATTGATTTTTGAATTCCAATGCATAAATTTTCCACATTGCAAATAAGAGAGCTACAATAATAGGACCAATAATAAATCCCATTACACCGAACAGTTTCAATCCTCCAATAGTTGCAAAAAATACTGCGAGAGAATGCATTTGCACATCCTTGCCAACAAGTTTTGGCCTAAGTACATTATCAATCGTTGACACAAATATACCCACAATCAACAAAAACACGCCTTGCCAAATATTCCCTAACAAAAGCATAACAATGGCAGCTGGGAAAATTACAAGACCAGCTCCAACAGCAGGTATAATACCCATAACTATCATTATAACCGTCCACAATATTGGTGACACAACTCCAGCAATTGCAAATGCCACACCGCCAATAATACCTTGAATGAATCCAATTGCAACAGTTCCTTTCAAAGTTGCTCTAGTCATTGATATAAACTCATCAATTAACTCTAGTTCATGTGTATTACGCATTGGACTCAAACTCATAACTTTTGCAACAATTCTTTTTCCATCTATGAAAAAATAAAATAAAGTAAAAAACATCACAAAAATTGATATTACACTGTTGATGATTCCACGAGATGCTGCCTGCACAAAAGAAACAGAAGCATTGGCAGCATTTTTAATAAGATTCCCAAGTTC
>JAOZNB010000097.1 GCA_029933995.1 Candidatus Moraniibacteriota bacterium
TTGTCAAAAAAAGATCTGTACCATCGGCTTTTTGTGAAACATTACGATCTGTATTTGTAAGCCATCCTCCCCGTGCATCTCGTTCTTGAATAATTCTACCATCCTGTCCATGTAATTCATCATCAAAATATGATTCTATTCCATACCTACCAATATAGTCCTCACCATCAGAACCAACAAACCCAACTACATGAGAAGCTAGAGTTCCGCCTGGATAAAATCGAAAATATTCTGGTATAAAATTCAAGCCCTCGATTTCCAAATTTTCAATACTTTCTTTTTCTTCACGCTCAAGTTTATGACGTACGATTTCATACACATCATTACGCTTTAAAAGTTTTTGAAAAACAATATCATAATCAACATCTAATACATCTGAAACCTGTCGTGCAATATTTGCAATATTATCATCTTCTACATCTCGCGGCGAAAGATAAGCCATGAAATATTCACGATTAACACCCAGTGGATATATTTCATATTGATTTTTCAAAAAAATCTCACCTCGAGCAGACGTAAGACTTTTTTCAATTTTATGTTGTTTTTGTGCAAGTTCGCTATATTTATCATGTGCAATAATTTGCACAAAATATAATTTTAATATCACAATAAACAAAATACCCAGAAAAATCAAAAAGAGTACTGACGTACGTGAATACTGCGACTTTTTTACTTTTTTCGCACTTGTTGTTGTATATTTTTTATTTTTCATTATATCAATCAGTCTAATGCAACACGCAACTCTCTTTCTATATATACAGGTTGTATGATTTCCCTCATCTCTTTATCCTTAATAATATCTTCAACATTTTCCAATGACCTTAATTGAGCTTCCATAATTATTAATTGTTCATTTTCACGTGCAAGATCTTGAATTTCTTGTTCAATTTGATAAATTTCATCTCCTTTAATTGCAATACTATTTGTACTAAATAAATACAAAACACCAACCAAAATTACACAAACAAACACAAAAGCACCGATAGAGCTAAAGCCCTGAGCAGTTGTATTACGTTGTATTTTTTGTTTTCCCACACCACGACGATATACACAGTATGACCGCCTAGATGCAATATTTATTTTTGACATGTTGGTTATTTTTGACCAACGTGCCCCCCTCACACGTTTGTGAATTTTTGTTTCTTTTTTACCACAGTTCTTAGTAAAATAAAATTAGTTCCATTAGAACTAAAGCTATAATAAACATTTTTTATTTTTTTGGTTATATTATAATAAAAATATAATTAACCTATAACTTTTCCACGACACGCAATCGCGCACTTCGTGATCGTGGATTATCACGAATCTCTTCATCTGTTGGCTTCAATGGCTTCCTTGTAATCAATTGAACCTGTGGTTCATGTTCACAACGACAAACTGGCATTTCCGGTGCACAAATACATCCCCTTGCATTTTCACGAAAAATATTCTTTACCAATCTATCTTCACCTGAATGAAAAGACACTACACTAAAACGTCCTGACCTCTGCAATACATCTATTCCCTCTGTAAGAAAAACTTTCAAATGACCAAACTCATCATTAACTGCTATGCGAATTGCCTGAAATGTTTTTGTAGCTGGATGAATCCTTGATTTTTTCCGCATGTTCATTGGAATGCAATCCGTAATAATTTGTGTTAATTTATCTGTTTTTTCTATTGGACGATTTTCACAAATTGCATGTGCAATACGTCGTGAAAATTTCTCATCACCATACATATAAATTAACTGTGCCAATTTCTCCTCTGGGTATTCATTGACTATATCACCAGCACTAATTTGTGCAGCCTGATTCATTCGCATATCAAGTAGACCATTATCGGAGAAACTGAATCCCCTATCAGTTTCTTCGATTTGATCAGATGATAATCCTAAATCCGCTACAATTGCATCAACATGACTAACATTAACGTCTTTCAAAATTTTTCTTATATGAGAATAATTTAAATGAACTATCTGGATATTTTTTGCAATATCTGAAAAATCTTTTTTAAATCTATCAATCGCCTGCATATCCTGATCACATGCGATTAATATACCTCCTGGCATAATCTTTTTATAAATCTCACGTGTATATCCGCCACCACCGAGCGTTGCATCAAACACAGTCATTCCTTTTTTTAACTGCAACATCTGAATTGCCTCCTTGCCCATCACTGACACATGCTTTGTGCTTTTCATATCATTTCAATCACAACTTACATCAATAGATTCCCAACTTCCCCAAATTTTCTGCAATTTCATCTGTATTCTTTTCAGCTAACTCTTTATATTTGGACCAACTTTTTTCATCCCAAATCTCTAATTTATTAAACAAGCCTGCAACAATAACTTCTTTTTTCAATCCTGCATATTCCTTTAAATAATCTGGAATCAAAATCCTACCTTGAGCATCTCCACTAACATCTGTTGCTCCAGCAAGCATCAATCTCACAAATGAACGAGTGCCCGATTCACCTATTGGCATAGTGCCTAATTTTTCTGCTAACTCTTTCCATGCTGCCATAGGATACACAAATAAACACTTATCTAGACCTCGCGTTACTACAACAGTTTTCCCGAGCTCTTTACGAAATTTTGATGGCAATGCCAATCTTTTTTTTGTATCGATAGAATGACTATACTCTCCAATAAACATATTTGTGTATATAAAATTCACCACCTTTCACCACTCTTATGTCCTATGATGCCATTTTACACCACTTTACTACGTCAAGTCAACACATTAATTACAAAAATACCTATTATTTCACTTAAATACACAAGTTATCCACAAGTTATCCACAAAATATCTATTTTACAAAAGAAAAAACATATTTTAAAATATGTTTTTTAAACTCTTATTAAATTTCTTGCAAAAGTATTTAAAAATATTATTCACAAAATAATAATATTTTTTTACCTACCTGCTACAAAACCTTTACCACGCAATGATGATTGATTTCTCATATTCATGTTTGGTCGTGTTTTTCTCGTAGAAATTCCTACAAAATTTTTACCCGTAATTTTATCAAAAAATTCAACATCCTCTTCCTCAACTTCAAATGCCATTTTACCATCTCTGATAACCTTTCTTCGTTTTTTGCCAAGTGCCTTATTAATAAATTTACGTGACTCATAGTGAATAACATCATCACTTGCAACACTCCGACTCCTTTGTAAATCACGTCGTGCATTCATTGATGACTTAGTAGAAAAATTTGCAACATGGTGAGCTTTGTCCAAATTAGACGAATGTGTCAATGACTTTGACAGTAGATGTCTTTTTGTAATATATCCCAATCCTAATTCTTTTGAAAGAAGATTTATTTCTTTTGTGCTAAAATGACTACTTGAATCATATTTTAATCCTGCCAATACACCTTTCAATTCTTTTTGAGTTACACCTCCATCACGATAGTTTTTTAATTCCTTAAAAAGTTGCTTTTTCTCTTGTGTCTGATTAATTACATTTCTTTTTTGATCTTTTCTCAAAATATCTTTCATTGCACCACTGTGATATGTACTATCACCAAGTAGCTCATTTTTTTTGTAAATAATTTTTTTTGACATCTTTTTATTTTTACATTTTATTCAATAACAGCTTTAATCCTGCGAACTCCTGCACCTGAAGATTTTTCTTTCATAATTTTAAATTTACCATTAATCTCAGAAAGACTTTTTACATGCGGACCACCACAAAGTTCCCGTGAATATACCGTGCCATCTTTAGATTCAATCGTATATACTTTTACTTGTTCTGGATATTTTTCCCAGAACGCTCCAGTTACACCAGTCTCTCTAGCCTCATCTTTTGACATTTCATTTAGTTTCATGTCTGCACCTGAGCACAATGCTTCATTTACATAATTTTCTACAATTTCTTTTTGTTCATCTGTCATTTTTTCATCATACGAAAAATCAAAACGAATTCTTTCTGGTGTAATATTTGAACCTCGTTGTGACACATCATCACCCAAAGCTTTCTGCAAACCAGCTAACATTAAATGTGTAACAGTATGTAATTGTGTCGTCACACAGTCATCACCAGCTAGGCCACCCTTAAATTTCCCAACACTAGCACTGCGCGATAATTCTTGATGTTTTTTAAGTTCCTCGTTAAATTCTTGTTCAATTTTCTCTTGCTTATATTCTATTTCCGTCTTATCCAATTCCTCAATAAACATCTCTATTGGAAACCCATAACTCTGATATAAATCAAAAGCATGTTGACCTGTAATAATTCTAACAGAATCTCCTCTGTTTATTGCTACCTGAGAAGTTGTATTAAATATGGCTTCCATTTTCTTCAACCCTTTCACTAGTGTTTTCTTGAATTTATTTTCTTCTTCATCTATAATTTGATAAAT
>JAOZNB010000098.1:0-2965 GCA_029933995.1 Candidatus Moraniibacteriota bacterium
AATACTTTCAGGTTAACATTTTTTTTAGGTTTTGTTTAGGGGTGTGAGGGATTACATCTTCATTATTCAGATATTCTATATTAATTATGTTATACTAAATATTACAATCTTTTTTTGATTCATATTTTTTATTTTGAATAAGTTCACACATATCATTAGAATTCAAATAACTAAAATATATGCAATCAGGATTCAAATATAGACATTATAAAGGTTTCCATGGGCTATATAATGATGGGTTAAAACATTATCCCCATTGATTACAGGAAACGTTGAAGATAGAATCTACATACTTTTGTATTATTTCTTATACAATGTTAAACTTTTTATACACAACATTATTCATCTTATAAAAAACAAATCATTATGAGTCAAAATTATTTTCCATACCTATCTTCGAATAGTTTACGATTCGACAGAAGACTGCGCCAAAAGTTAGAACATTTACCTAACCATATCTCATATAAAATATTTAGCATTTATACTTTCTTCAGCAAAGAACATCTTTTCACTAAATACTCTACAAAAAATAAAAATTATATTGTTGCAAAAAATCAAGCCAATCAAATTTTTTTTCCAAATCCAATGCCAATAATCAAACTTAGTCACACTTCTTGTAATTATGAAAAATGGTTAGAGAGAAAATATACATTACCTGGGTTTATTGAAGTTGAAAAAAATGATATTGTTATAGACTGTGGTGCATATGTTGGTGGTTTTTCCTTGCATGCAGCAAAAATTGCAAAACATATTTACATATTTGAACCTGACATAAATAACTATAAATGCATCCAAAAGAATTTTCACAACATTCCCAATATTACAATCGAAAATAAAGGCCTATATGATCAATCTCGTAAAATAACATTTAATATTTCTCCAAATTCCGTAGAACACTCAATTTTAACGCCTGATGATGGTGAGATTGTAAATAAACAGACAATTGACGTTGTTAGTATTAACGATTATTGCAACCAAAATAACATAAATAAAATTGATTTTTGCAAAGTAGAAGCAGAGGGTGTTGAATTAGAAATTATAGAAGGAATGGGAGATATCGAAATCAACAAAATCGCAATAGATTGCAGTCCTGAACGTGATAATAAAAGCCCTATCAAAGAAATTACAGCTATTTTACATAAACGTGGTTACATTACTAAATCTCGTGGTTACAATTTATATGCAAAAAAACAATAGAATACCTAAAAAAATATTTTTTTTATGGTTACAAGGAATTGATGAAGCACCTATTATAGTACAACAGTGCTACAAATCTTGGATTAAGTACAATCCTGACTGGGAAATAATACTATTATCTAAACAAAATCTAGAAAATTATATTAATTTAACAAATATTCTTAATAGTAAATCAGAAATTACCCCTCAAGCATTGTCAGATATTATCAGAATTAATTTATTAAACAAATATGGTGGAGTATGGACTGATGCCACATGCTTTTGCACCAAGCCACTGGATAGCTGGTTACCAAAATATTCCAAAAATGGATTTTTTGCTTTCAATCAACCTGGTCCTGATAGACCTATTTCTAGCTGGTTTTTAGCTTCAACAAAAAATAACCTCATAACACAAAAATGGTGTACTGAAACAAATAATTATTGGACGTATAATAAATTACATCCAGCTTCAAAACTACAAAAAATTGATAATTATTTTTTGAAAAATTTTACAAACACAGCAATTCAAACAAAAATATGGTTCAACTTTATAACAAGAAAAATTCTAAAAATATATCCTTATTTTTGGTTTCATTATTTGTTTACAAAAATATTAAAAAAGAATAATGATATTTATGCCTTATGGGAAAATACAAAAAAATATAGTGCTAATATTCCGCACACATTATTACATGATGGACTATTCACTCCTCCAAGCTATGTTACTGTCAATTCAATAAAACAAATTAAAGCTCCTCTTTATAAATTATCATACAAAAATATGCAAAAAAAAATTGATAAAAATTCAACATTAATGACGTTACTACAAAAACATAATATTGAATAATAAACTAAACAAAAAACATTAGAATTAAATCACATTAATTTTACAAAAAATTGTTTTACTATATAATATGTATTGATAGTTAATTTATATTATAAAGCTTAATCGTCCCTTAAAAATACAAGGAGTTGTAAATGAAAAAACAAATCTGTTTACTTGTACTGTTTGTGATAACTGCTGCAATAACCGCCTCTGCGAAAGATTATTCTTTTTCTTGGCTTCCTAATCCGATAAGTGATAATGTCAATTATTATGAAATCTGTTATGGAATTACGCCTGAAGAAATTACCGATAATTTAAACTGTGTAGATGTCGGAAATTACGAGCAGAATGGAAGAATTTATGGTACCCTTTATGATTTTCCTGAAGACACTTTTTATTTTTTTGCAGCGATAGCCTGTAATTATGAAAAATGTAGTGATCCATCTAAAAAAGCTACTAGAGGAGGTATAACCAATAGTGTAATTGGTGATTATGACGGTGATGGAATTCAGGATCCGGCACAACAAACAGAAGCTGGATATTGGATGTTTGATTTAACATCAACAGATAATCTAAATGGATCAGGTACTTGGGATATAATTTTATCTGGTTACAGCAATGATGGTTCAACAGGGATACCTTACCCTCATGATTATGATTATGATGGTATGACCGATATAGCTATTGAGGATGAATATGGGCTATGTTCTATATACCTTGCATCTACAGATTTTGATAATTCAAATGGGATGTTGGTAGATAATTATTCATGTTCAAAACACATATCTATCGGCACATTCCGCCCAAGTAATCATACATTTTACACCAAAACACCACTCTATCCCAATTGGATAAATATACCATTTGGAATGTCTAGTGATTTACCTGTGGCCGGTGATTGGAATGGAAACCTGGTAAGTGATATTGGTGTATTCCGACCAAATACTGGAATGTTTTACTTGC
>JAOZNB010000098.1:3065-4320 GCA_029933995.1 Candidatus Moraniibacteriota bacterium
GCATATCGTCAGATGAATGGGACTCATTTCAATTTGGAATGTCTGGTGATCTGCCTGTGGCTGGTGATTGGAATGGTGACGGGTTGTCACAAATTGGTGTATTCCGACCAAATACTGGAATGTTTTACTTGCGCATATCGTCAGATGAATGGGACTCATTTCAATTTGGAATGTCTGGTGATCTGCCACTCTCATTTCAATAAATTGACGTCAAACCCTAAAAGATAGCTTCAGGACATCTAGCAATGCTAGACGTCCTGATTTTTTATTTCTTTTTTTACAATTAATTAATTTAATAAAATTAGTACTAAAAAAATCAAGTAATTTATCCTCCATTAGCCCTATTAACCATGTCATGTAAAAATACGAAATAAATCATATTTTTTATAATAATTAAAAAAACCTTAAAAAATTTAATTTCAGCAAAACAACTAATGTTATTGTGTGCATCCAAAAAAAATGACAAGTTAAGCTCATATCTAAACGATAAAAACCTCAATAATAATTGGATGTTTTTTATGTAATGTCACTACTGGCAATTTTATGTCTCTATTTTTCTTTAATTTAATAAGTACGACTGATTACTTATTACATATCCATCGAGCAACACAACTTCTTCTGTGTTATACAAAATTCTCTTTTTATTCATATTACAAATATCCCCTCCAGCTTCTTGCAAAATTATATCAGCTGCACATGTGTCCCATAGACCACTCTTATTACTTGAGTTTATATATAACTCTGCATCACCTCCTGCAATCCAACAAATTTTTAATCCTGCTGAACCTGCTGGAATTTGTTTCATGTTATGCTTTTTTGCAATTTCTTGTTCGTATTGTCCTAGGTGATTTCTGCTGACTAATATTGTTCCGCCTTTAATATCTTTATTACTTACTGAGATTTTTTGTTTTTTAGGCTTTGAGATTTCTCCACTACACTTCGTTCCGGTTGAAATGACACTTTTGTTTATTTTGCTTTGTTGAGAAAGATTCCTGCCTTCGCAGGAATGACAAAGGAAAAATGCACCTTTGTTTTTTTCGGCGTAATATAATTCGTCTAGTGCTGGTGCATATACCACTCCTAGCACTGACTCTCCCTTTTTATTTACTAATCCTATCATTATACTAAATTCTCCTGTTTTTTGTATAAAATCAGATGTGCCATCTAGTGGATCAATAATCCATACAAATTCTGCATTTTTTCTTTTATCAAAATCATCTTCTACTTCTTCACTTAAAATTGGGTAATTATATTT
>JAOZNB010000021.1:0-13307 GCA_029933995.1 Candidatus Moraniibacteriota bacterium
AAGATAATAACAGAAGAGCTAGAAACAAATATACTTACTATAAATGATGATATAATAATAGAGGATGATGATGGAGATGATGTTAATGCTTCATCTATCGGTACCACAACCATTGTTGCTGGAGATGATGAGGTTGTTGTAGAGACTAGTTCTGTGACAGAGAGTAGTCGAGTGTTTGTTAGTCCAAAGATTCCATTAAATCAAACTCTTGCAGCTGAGAATATTGTAGAAGGAGAGTCATTTACTGTGCGATTACTTGAAGCGCGTGAAGAAGATTTGGAAGTTGATTGGTTTATTATTGGAAATTAGAAATGATGTGGGTTATCTAGGGAATGTGTAGGGACAGGTCTTGTGCCTGTCTGAGATATTAGTACACAAATAAATTTATTAAGAGTCCAAATTATATCAATGAATACTTAGATTCCTGACAATGATATTTTTAACCAATCACTTCGTTCTTGGAAAAATATACATTTCTGGAATGACAATATGTGTCACACTATTTTTTTAGATAATATTAAATAATTGACTTTATCTCTTCAATGCAAGATAATGATATTATTGTTATTAAATTAAAATTAGTTATGGATTATAAAAAGTATACACTTAAAAATGGTTTGAGAGTTGTATTTGTGCCAATGAAAGAAATGACAACTGCAACTGCACTTATTTGTGTAGGAACTGGATCACGTTTTGAAGATGAGCGTGAAAATGGACTTTCTCATTTTTTGGAACACATGTTTTTTAAAGGTACAAAAAATAGACCAAAGCCAATAGATATCACCAAGGAGTTAGATGCACTCGGATCACAACATAATGCATACACTGGTAAAGATAGGACAGGATATTACACAAAAGTGCCATCAGATAAAATTATTGATGCAATGGATGTATTGAATGATTTATTTGTTAATTCAACATTTAAAAGTACAGAGATAAAAAAGGAATCAGGAACAATTGTACAAGAAATTAATATGTATGAAGATATGCCTTCACGATTGGTTTATGATGTATTTGAAAATTTATTGTATGGCAAAGAACATCCGTTGGGTAGGGATATTATTGGCACAAAAGAAAATGTGACATCGTTTGTGCGTAAAGATTTTATTACATATTTGGAGAGGTGTTATGTAGCTAAAAATACAGTTGTTTGTGTATCTGGAAATTTTCCACAGGGGAAAGTACTTGCAAAAATTAAAAAAGATCTGGGTGGTATGCGTAGTGGGGATAAACCGGTTTATGAAATTTTTGCAGGTGAGCAAGATGTAGTGGCATTGACGATTAAAGATAAAAAGACAGATCAAACACACTTTATGGTAGGTGTACACACGGGTGGTTTTGAACATAAAGATAGATATGTTTTGGCTATGCTTGCAAATATTTTGGGCGGAGGAATGAGCAGTCGTTTGTTTGAAGAAGTGCGAGAAAAGAGGGGACTTGCTTATACTGTGCAGGCGATGACAGATTTTTATCCAGAAATAGGATTTTTTGCTGTAAAGGCGGGTGTGGAACATGAGAATTTAATTAAAACATTAAAAATTGTATTCAAAGAGTTGAAAAAAATTGCTACAGGTGGTGTGACAGATGAGGAATTTAAAAGGGCACGTAGTGGATTTGAAGGACGCTTAGCATTTAGTATGGAAACTTCTGATGCAATCGCTAGTAATTTTGCAGAACAAGAGGCTGTGCGTAATGAGATTATTGTGCCAGAAGAATCATTGAAGCGTATTCGCAAAGTAACACGTGGGGACATCCAACGTGTTGCAAAAGAAATTTTTGTAAATGAAAATATTAATTGTGCAATTATTGGTCCACAGAAAGAAAATGAAAAAGATATTAAAAAAGTGTTGAAGTTTTAATTTAATTTTTTATTTAAGATTGAATATTTAGACTAGAATTAATTCTAGTCTAAATTTTTTTGAAGAAATAAATACTTGCCTACCTGCAGAGGCAGGTTTTGGGAATGACATATTTTTATAGCTTATTGTAAATCAAAATTTAAAATATTATGCAATAACAAAAGATTGTCAGAAATAGCTGTGTGTGCTATTGTATAATGAACTTTTGGATAATAAATATACAGTTATGAGTCAGACAATTGAAGTTGCAACAGGTATTATTTTACGTGTAATCGTAACACTTTTAGTGTTGTGGTTTTTGTATGTGATTCGTGATGTAATTTGGTTATTTTTGATTGCGATTATTATTACAGCGGCGCTCAATCCAGTAATTAAATCTGTACAAAAATTTTTGAGAGCACAACGTGGCTTTTCAGTTGTTTATGTTTACGTTTTATTTTTTATGGCACTTGCGAGTCTAATTGCTTTTATAGGACCGCTTTTAGCAGAGCAGTTTGAACAGTTAGGAAGAGAATTGCCACAATTTATTGAGCAATTTACATCGGATAACATGACAATACCACAAAACATTTCATTTGGTGATGTTAGTCAAAAATTTGTGCAATTAATGAACAATCCATTTTCTACTACTGTTGGTTTTTTGACAACAGTTATTTCTATAGTTGCAGTTATTTCCATGTCATTTTATATGTCATTAGAAGAAGATGGATTGAAAAAGTCATTACTTGTAATTACACCAAAAAAACATGTAGAATATATTTCTTCACTCATTAATCGAATTCAAGAAAATTTTGGGCGTTGGATGGTAGGACAAGTAATCACAATGGTTTTTGTTGGAGTTTTATATTATATTGCACTGACATTACTGGGTATATCATATGCACCTGTTCTTGCAATAATTGGTGGTTTGTTAGAAATTATACCGTATTTTGGACCAATTATTGCTTCGATACCAGCAATACTTTTTGGAATTATGGTTGATCCGATGATTGGTGCTATGGCAGCTGTGGCATATTTTGTTATCAATATGATTGAAAATCACTTTTTGATTCCAAAAATTATGAATAAAGCAGTTGGACTTAATCCAGTTCTCATTATTTTGGCGTTACTTATAGGTGGTAAGATTGCAGGTGTTGTAGGAATATTTCTAGCAGTGCCAATTGCAGGTGCAATTGGACTTTTTATAAAAGATGTTATGAATAAAAAAGTAACATAGTCTGTTATAATAATAATATGAATATAAAATATAACAAACAACCAGAAGGAGGATTATTACAATCAGATGAATGGATAGAATTATTACGTACAGAAAAGAAAGAGATCTTAACTGTAGTAAGTGATAAAAAAAATAGCATACACTGTGTGGTGCATAAGTTGCCAGTTGTTGGGAAATATATGTATATACCACGAGCATGTAATATTAATGAAAATCTAATTGATAAATTATTGTGTGAAACAAAAAATAATTCTTTAGGATGGTTACGTGTTGATGTATGTGACAAGAAATTGTTAGATATTTTTGATGAAAAAGGTGTAAAATATATGAAGGCACCACATGACATGCAACCAAGAGAAAATTTAATTATTGATGTTGCACTTTCTGAAGAAGAATTACTTGCACAAATGAAAAGTAAAACGAGATATAATATACGACTTGCAAAGAAAAAAGGTGTTAAAATATTTTACACAAGAGATGATGGTTATATTAATAAATTTTGTGATTTAGTTGAGACAACTGCAAATAGAAAAGGTGTAACATTTCATGACAGGGAACATTATCAAAAAATGTTTGATAGTATTCCATCTGACATGATGCAATTATATGTGGCAGAATATAATGGTAAAATAATTGCAGCAAATATTATTTCATTTTATGAAGGTGTTGCAACTTATTTACACGGTGCCACATCTGATGAGTATAGAAATGTAATGGCGCCATTTCTGTTGCAATGGCAGGCGATAAAAGATGCAAAAGGAAAAGACTGTCAGTGGTATGATTTTGGTGGTGTGTTTCTTGATAGTGATGACAATGGTAAAAAGGGTATTACACGATTTAAATTAGGGTTTTCACCAAAGACTGAAATATTCAAAACACTTGGATCGTATGATGTAATTTTATCACCTATAAAATACAATTTATATCGTATATTACAGAAAATAAAATAATTATAATTTAAGAATTTTTGCAAATGTAAAGACTGCAACATATTAGGTGCAGTCTTTTCTGTTGTTATTATATTTTTGACAAGAGATTATGTTACAACAAGAACAATTTTGCGTGCAAATTGCATAGTTTCAATTGCTGACGTAAAAGATGTTTCTTGTGAATAAAATATTGATGCACAAGGAATCGTATTATATTTCTCGGGCAAAAAAGAAATATGATAATTTTCGAGAGTAGTTAGTTTTGTAGAAAAACCAATTTGAAATCCAGAAGGTGCTTTGGGTTGTTGTCTAACTGTAAATAAAAACGGATCTGACAATGGAGATTCATCACCATCACCATTCATTACGGCAGCTATACGAAAAGATAAAACAGATTCTCCATTTGATTCTACAAAAAATGTTTCTGGGCCAGGACGATGTTTTATAATGTGTACCAAAGTGTCATCACAGTATACATTGTATGACATTGGGACACGTCCCCAAATTTCTTGAAATTTAAAGTTTATATATAAATCAAGTAGTTCTGCACTGGATGGTGTAGCGTGTATCAATATTTCAATTAGTAAAAAAGAACAAATTATAAAAACATTTTTTTTCATTTTTCTCTCCTTTGGTGTAATTTAATATTAGATAAAATATGTTTTTGTAAGTATATAGAATATTTGTACGTATTGCAATAGAAGAAATTATTGTAAAAGGCCTTGATAAATTATATCAAAGGCCTTTTCTTGTTGATGTTTAAGTATTTATGATGCGAGGTTCTCTGATTGCTATTGCTACCATCTTTGGGAATGTTAGCACTTCTAAAGATTTAGAAGTAAAAGATGAAGGCGTTGACAATAAGTGCTGTAGTATATAATTTGTCATAGCAAGTGAGTTTGCTGTAAATACAGACTCTTTATCAAAAGAATAACGTATCAGCGTAGCTACTTTTGGATTACTCGCGTGTAACTGAAATTTGTTAATGTCAGTTGTCATAATTGTTCGAGTAAAATAAAGCATGGATCCTTCTGGTTTGTAATGGCTAATTTGAAATCCTGCTGGTGCTGATGGAGCCATTGGAAAATTTGCTGTGAAAATATAGGGCGTTGATTGAGGACTTTCGTAACCAGTTGTATCTACAGCAGTTAGCGTAAATGCAGAAGTGGCTTCAGATTCAGGTATGTCTAAGACAAAATCCAGTACACGATAATAAGACCCAATGTCAGTGAGTACACTTTGTCCATTTCGATATAACGTAAATGATTGTAGTGTACGTTGATCGTCAACAGCATAGGTCCATTCCATATGTAAATCATGTAGACTAGCCTCTGCTTGTGGCGCAAGTATTAACATTGCAATAATCAAAGAACAGGTATAAAAAACATTTTTTAACATAATACAACCTCCATTTTTTTGTATTGATATGATGTTTTCTGCAAGTATAACCAAAGTGTGTATATATTGCAAGGGTTGATTTGTATATTGTTAATATAAACATAATAGAAAAAAGCTGTACTAAATATAGTACAGCTTTTTTAAAATTCTCATTAAGTGTTCTTGATGAGAGGTTTGTTTATTGTAAGTAGTGCGTATTTTGTTAAAGAAGTTCGATTTTTTGGTGATACAGAGTCAAAATTTAAATGTCCAAAAATTGGTACATTTATTTTTTCTGTATAATCACCAAATGGTGATATTGTTGCAAAGTCTCTTTCAAAGAAATAACCAGATTGAGTAGGTGTTTTCTGTGCATAGGTATTTAATTGATAAGCTTTATGCGTATCTGCTACAGATGACATTAGAGTAACTGAGTGACTTTTTTTTAAGTAAGTACCTATTTGAAAACCCTGCGGAGCTGATGGTGCAAATGGTTTATTTGCTGTAAAATAAAATGGTTTTGAATGTGATGATTCAGGTTTGTCATCATACACATGAGTCATTGTAAATGTTAGATATATCTCATTTGTATCCAATATGAAATCAGCTTCACGATAGTAGCGTTCTATATTGTGTACCAGTATACCATTGCAATACAGATTAAATGAGGTTGCTGTGTAATCTACGCTTTTATAAGCAAAGCCCATTTGTAGTCTATGTAAACTTGCTTTTACTTGGGGTACAAATATTAATGTTGCAACAATTAAAGAACAAATACAAAAAATATTTTTTCTCATGACAGCCTCCGTTTTTGAATGTAGGTATTATATTTTGTACAAGTATAACAAACATATAGTCATATTACAAGGCAATCTACCAAGTAAAACTTTTCTTTTATTTCTTTTTTCTAGTATGATAGTAATATGAATACAATATTAATATTTATCAAAAAAATTATACCAAGACAATTGTTTGTAAAATTGCAACCAATATATCATTATGTGCTTAATTTTGTGGCAGCACTTTTTTATGGATTTCCTAGTAACAAATTAAAGGTTGTAGGTGTAACTGGTACCACTGGCAAGACTACTGTTGTCTATATGACAGCACAACTTTTAGAACATTCAGGACATCGTGTTGGTTATACATCTACAGCGATGTTTAGTGATGGTAAAGGAGAGTGGCTTAATGACAAAAAAATGACAATGCTAGGTAGATTTTTTACACAAAAAATGTTGAGACGGATGGTAAAAAATGGATGTGATATTGCGATTGTTGAAACAACGTCAGAAGGAGCTGTTCAATATAGACATAAATTTATTAATTATGATGTGATGTTGTTTACGGGTTTATATCCAGAACACATTGATTCGCATGGTAGTTTTGAAAATTACAAAAATGCAAAAATGCAACTTTTTGAACATATTAGTAAATGCAAAAAAAAGAGTTTTAATGGACAAAAATATCAAAAGACAATTATTGTAAATATGGATGATGAATATGCAGAAGATTTTATAAGACATGATGTAGATAATAAAATTGGTTTTACACAAAATAAAGAATTGAGGATAGCTGGAATAGAGTTTGAAAAAATTGTATATAAATATCAGGATTTAAATAAAAAAGGTGTCCACTTCTTGTTTGAAAATCAAAATATACAGATGAATATTTTTGGAAAATTTAATGCTTTGAATGCAACTGCAGCAGGATGTATAAGCAAATCACTTGGTATAAAAAATCAAGATATAAAAAGTGGACTGGAGAGTATAATGAATTTACCAGGACGTATTGAACGAATTGATGAGGGACAAGATTTTATTGTTATTGTAGATTATGCTTTTGAACCGGTGGCAGTGGCAGAATTATACGAAACCATCAAGGTATTGGAGCCAGATAAAATAATACATGTACTAGGCTCAACAGGTGGTGGTCGTGATTTGTCTAGGCGTAGTGCGCTCGGAAAAATTGCAGGAGAAAGGTCTGATTATGTAATTGTGACAAATGAAGATCCTTATGATGATAATCCAATGGAGATCATAAATGATGTGGCAGATGCTGTAAAAGGAAAGACAGAAAATGAAAAATTATTTCGCATAGAAGATCGTCGTCAAGCAATCAAAAAAGCGATATCATTAGCTCAGAGTGGAGATGTGGTATTAATCACGGGGAAGGGTTCAGAACAGGCAATTGCAGGTAAAGATGGAATGTTATTTCCGTGGGATGATCGTACGGTTGTGCGTGAGGTATTACAAAAATAAGTTGAGCTGTTGACATCGTACATTCTTTGTGCTATAATTTTAAGTTGCATTAATATGCAATTTGTTCTTAAACATATATAAAACAATCAATATAAGAGGAGGTATACGTGATGATGGATAATCGTAGAAGGCACGCTGCTTCAAGGAGTAAATCTAGAAATGGATTTTCGAGGGCAGTAATTTTGCAGGGAAAAAAACAGTACAAAGTTCAATTATTGGATTATGATTCAGGTGGAATTGGAATCAGTATATCAGATGATTTGAACAAGCAGTTACAACTTGTACTGACTAAAGTTGTAAAGATCCAATTTTTTCTTGGTGGTGTACGTCATGAGGATAATTTTATTGTACGATCAATAAGAAATGAGCGTGTAGGTCTTATGTATGCAAATGAAAAATGCATGAGTCCACAACAGAGATTGATTGCGGGACAAAATATTAGGAGGTTATAATCATGATAGGAAACCTTAATTGTTTTGTTGTGAAGGGTGGTAAAATTAAAGTTCAATGTCCAGATTGTAAGAAAGTACGATATTATGCTGTTCCGCCAAATTTGCGTAGAAAAATAGCGCGATGTGGTTGTGGAAGGACTGTGCGTTGTACACTCGATTATCGTAAAAAACGCAGAGAATCAAGTGTAGCAAAGGCAGAAGTTACCTTGGATACACGAATATTTCGTGCACAAATTTCTGACGTATCATTGGTTGGTTTGGGATTTACTGTAAAAGGTTTGACAAAACCTTTTAGAGTTGGTCAAGACGTAACTATCCAGTTTAAGGCTGCGGGCGGCAAAAATAGTATGCGAAAGATTTGCATTATGAATGTAACGCCAAGCCGTGTTGGTGCGAGATACACTGACATTTGGCTAGCCTAAAAAACTCTGTTTGCAGTAAATGCAAACAGAGTTTTATTTTTTATAAAAAGTTTATAATCCAAATGAGAATTATGCTAAGTAGCATGCCAATACCAATACCACCAGTAACTTCATTTGCATAATGTCCAACATGTTCTTTGAGACGAGGAAATTTTTTTGAATCAATCTCATCAATCTCATCAACGAGTTTGTTTAGAGTTTTACCTTGTAGACCTATGTGCATACGTATACGCATTGCATCATAAATTGTAATAAATGCAAAACATGCAGCAACTGCAAAAACTCCAGAAGTCACGCTTTCATAATATCCAATGACAACAACAAGTGAAGTTACAAATGCGCTGTGAGCACTTGGAAAATGACCAGGATTAAAGAGATCATCAAATCGAAAGCCGTGTTTAAAAAATAGCCGAACAAATTTCATCAACTGAGCACAAACAATGATAATGATTGGAATCAAAAATAATTTGTATTGTAATAATATTTCTAACATATTTTTATTATAACAGGTATTTCATTTTTTGGTAAAATTATGCTATATTTCTAAGTGTAATATAATTAAATAAAGAATATGTTCATAGGTATTATTTTTATAGTTGGCATCGTTGTACTGGTGTTAATGGTGGTAGGTATTTATAATTCACTTGTAAAAATGCGTTTACGTGTTGATGAAGGTTGGAGCGATATAGATGTACAATTAAAAAGGCGTTATGACTTAATCCCAAATCTTGTAGAAACAGTAAAGGGATATGCAAAGCATGAAAGTGAAACACTGACAGCTGTGATGGAGGCACGATCAAAGGCTACGGCAATAAATATTGATGCAGGTAGTGCAACAGCAGAAGACATGGCTGCATTTGCAGGGGCACAAGAAGGACTTTCTGGCGCACTTGGCAAATTATTTGCAGTATCTGAAAATTATCCAGATTTAAAAGCAAATCAAAACTTTTTGCAATTACAAAATGATTTAACAGACACAGAAGATAAAATTCAAGCTTCAAGACGATTTTACAATGGAACTGTACGTGATTATAATACAAAGGTTCAAACTGTGCCTAGCAATATTATTGCAGGAATGTTTGGTTTTACACTTCGAGAATTTTTTGAAATAGAGGATGAGCAAGAGAGAAAAAATGTAAAAGTAGAATTTTAAAAAAATTGTGTTTTGAAATATGGCAACGTTGTATACACATCAATCTAAAAACATTACAAAAACGTGGTTACTTATGACTGCGTTTTTTGGTCTTATTATTGCAATTGGATTTGTGATGTCAGTTATATTTGATAATGGAGGGATACTTATTTTTGCTGCTCTTTTTGCAATTGGTACAAGTATGTGGTCGTATTGGTTTTCTGACAAGATGGTTCTTAAAATGACAAATGCAAAAGAAATATCACGTGAAAATCTAAAAGACGTATATGAGATTGTTGATAATTTAGCAATTACTGCAGGATTACCAACACCACGTATATACGTGATTGATGATAGAGCACTCAATGCTTTTGCAACAGGGCGCAATCCTGAGCATGGTGTAATTGTTTTTACGAGAGGGTTACTGGAGAGATTGAATGAAGAAGAGATACGTGGAGTAGCAGCACATGAGATGTCACATATAGGTAATAGAGATATTTTAATTGGAACAGTAGCTGTTATTTTTACAAGCATGATTGCAATAGCATCAAGGTTTATGTTTTTTTCTGGAGGATCACGTGATCGTGGTGGTTTGATAATGATGATTGTTGGATTAGCATTGCTTATAATTGCGCCACTCATAGCTACAATGCTTAAATTGGCAATTTCACGTAAAAGAGAATTCCTTGCAGATGCTTCTGCTGTAATGCTCACAAGATATCCAGAAGGATTAGCATCAGCACTTGAAAAAATAAGTACTGATGCACGACCAGTTACAACAGCATCGAATGCAACAGCACATCTCTTTATAGCAAATCCATTAAAACAGAAAAAAATAACAAAAATGTTTATGACACATCCACCAGTAGAAGAACGTATTGCAAGATTGAGAGAAATGGATGAAGGATAATTATTAATATATCAGGGATGCAGTGGAAAGAACCAAAAAATTCGAATAAATATTATTGGACAAGTCATGCAAAAACGAAGATGCGACATTACGGACTGAGTGCACAACGTGTAATTCGGGTGATACGTCGTCCACTTCGAATTCAAGAAGGTGTTACAAATGGAACGATTGCCGTAGTGCAACCACAATCTACAAGGCGAGGAAAAGACGGACAAAAAACATGGACAAATGAAATTTGGGTAATGTATCAAATTAAATCACAATCAGCAAATAATAAAAATGAGAGTCAAATGAACAATAAAATGATACAATTTTTGAATAAAAATTCACAAAGCCAAAAACAAATGAGAATCATTAGTACATGGCGTTATTCCGGAAAGACAGACCCAAAAGATACATTACCAGATGAAATAATGAATGAGATTGCAGAAGTTGTATAACGCTGTTATACTATAAGTAAGTAGAAAAGAATTTTATCAAATAATTAATAGAAAGGTAGGTGACAATAACATGGAAGAACAACAAAATACACCACAACAAGAACAGCCTCAAACAGAGGCACCACAAGCAACGGAGAAGCCTGTAATGCAAGCTGACCCAGCTGACGTAGAGAAAAATAAAACAATGGCTGTTTTGGCATATTTTATTTTCTTTTTGCCGTTAATCACTGACGCAAAAGATTCACCATTTGCAAAATTTCACGCAAATCAAAGTTTAGTCTTATTAGGTCTTTGGTTTATATTATCAATAATTCCATTTTTAGGTTGGATATTGTTAATTGTCCCATTTGTATTTTTTATAATGGGTATGATGAATGCTTCAAAAGGCGAAATGAAAGAATTACCACTTATCGGCGGAATTCATATTTTGGACAAATAATATTTTTAAATATTATTATTTAAAACAGGCTGTTCTGTAAAAGAAACGGCTTGTTTTATTTTTTGTGGTATACTTACATAAATAATAAATATACTAAAATATAAAAATGAAAAAAGATATAATGACAAAACATACAAAAATTGTAGCTACATTAGGACCTGCTTCGGAGTCAATTGAAGTATTGGAAGAAATGATACGAGCAGGATTAAATGTTGCACGGTTCAATTTTTCACATGGAGAATATGAATGGCATGAAAAGGTGATGCAAAATGTGCGTACGGCTGCAAAAAATATAGGTGTGCCAGTTGCAGTTCTAGCTGATTTGCAAGGACCTCGTGTGAGGACACATATGAATGAGGAGCTTGTAATTGAAAGTGGTGAAACTATAAATATTTTTGATGTATCATTGGATGAAGAAGAAATTAAAAATATTGTACAAGACACAAAAGTAATTACATTAGATTGTCCAAAAATCATTGAGCAATTGTCTGTGGGAAATGATATTTTGATTGAGGATGGACTTATGAAAGTAAATATTGTAGACATAACGGAAAAATATGCTGTTGCAGATGTGATTGATGGAGGTGTGATAAAAAATCATAAAGGTGTGAACATTCCAGATGCACGAATACCATTGCCAACTATTACAAAAAAAGATTATAGTGATTTAGAGTTTGCTTTGGCACATAGTGTTGATTTTGTAGCATTGTCATTTGTCCGTAATGGTCAGGATCTTGTTGATTTGCGCTCTCATATGAAAAAAATTATAGGTGATGAAATGACATTGCCTCGAATTGTTTCTAAAATTGAGTGCAAAGAAGCATTAAATAATTTAGATAATATACTTGGAGCAACAGATGCTATTATGATTGCTAGAGGTGACCTTGGTATTGAAGCTGATCCATCACGTATCACAATTTTGGAAAAAGATATTTTGAAAAAAGCAATTAAACATTTGCGACCTGTAATTGTGGCGACACAGATGCTTGCAAGTATGGAGCACAATGCACGTCCGACAAGAGCTGAAGTAGCAGATGTAACAAACGCTGTCGTAGATCATACTGATGCAGTAATGCTCAGCGGTGAATCAAGTATGGGTAAGTTTCCAGTTGAGGCAGTACGAACAATGGCACAAATTGCAAGTGAAACAGAAATTTCTCCGTATGATGATATTTATGATGTGATGCCACTTACTTTTTCATCAGAAGAAGTAAAAATTGCACATGCAACACATGATTTTTCACGTGAATTAAATGCATCAGCAATTGTGATATTTTCAGAGAGTGGATATACAGCTAGACTATTATCACATTTTAGACCAGACCAAGCGATTATTGTAGTAACAAATAATATAAAAACATACAACCAGTTAGCACTTGCGTGGGGAATTCAATCATTTTTATGTGTAGGTGAGGATAGTAGGGATAAATGTATAGATGAAACAATAGAGTCAGCAAGAGATAGAGGATTAATTCATGCACAAGATTTAGTAATTACAGTACTTGGTTCTACAAAAGCAGGAAAAAAATTAACACTAACAGGAACAAGAGTTGCATAAATTTGTTGTAAGAATAGTTGTAGTGGTCAGACATGTCTGATCACTACTTAGTAGTATAATTTTATGTAGTGACAGGTCTTGTGTCTGTCACTACGTAAATATATTTGTAAAATATATCATTTATGTTACAGTATAAAAAATCCAAAAGAACAAAATGGTGAGGTGGCCGAGTGGTCAAAGGAGACTAACAGCGCGCACGTTGCGCCGAATAAAAAAAGAAACTATTAAGTATAATTATGACAAATAGTTATATCACAAAGTGGTGAGGTGGCCGAGTGGTCAAAGGAGACTAACAGCGCGCACGTTGCGCCGAAT
>JAOZNB010000021.1:13407-15368 GCA_029933995.1 Candidatus Moraniibacteriota bacterium
TAAGTATAATTATGACAAATAGTTATATCACAAAGTGGTGAGGTGGCCGAGTGGTTTAAGGCGCACGCTTGGAAAGCGTGTTGGGGGAAACTCTTCGCAGGTTCGAATCCTGTCTTCACCGCATACGAAAATTATATAATAAGCACATTAATGTAATGTTGGAAATAAATTTATATTATGGAAGAGATAGTCAGTAGAGATAATAAGAAGATAAAGCTTCTTAAAAAATTAGGGACTAAAAAATATCGAAATAAATTTGGTAAATTTTTGGTGGAAAATATAGCTATTATCTATGATGCGATGAATAGTGAATATGAGCTAGAAACTTTGTTTGTGACGCAAGAAGTATTAGATAGTAATTGTAATAAAATTAAGTCCATAGTGGAAAAGGTAGGACTTGAAAATATATTTATTATAAATAAAGATATGAATAAATATTTTTCTAGTTTAGAAACTCCATCAGGAATAGTTGCAATTTATAATAAAAGTGAAGAGAGAAAATTGAATTTTAATAAGAGAATATTATATCTAAATGAAATTAAAGATCCAGGAAATCTAGGGACAATACTTAGAAGTGCAGTGGCTTTTGATATTAGTGAAATTGTGCTTGATGAGGGGTGTGTAGATTTGTATAATCCAAAGGTTATCCAATCTGCCAAAGATGCTATTTTTAAGACTAATGTAGTTTTTGATGAAGATGGAAAAGTTTTACGAGAAATAAAGAATGAGATGAAAACTTTTATAACAGATGTTGATGGTGGTACAGAAGCGAAGACTGCATTTAAAAATGAAGATAATTTTTGTGTAGTACTGGGTAGTGAGAGTCATGGAGTAAGTGAGACTGTGAAGGATGTAGCAGATGAGGTAATAAATATAAAAAGTAGTTCCAAAATGGAATCATTAAATGTTGCAGTGAGTACGGGAATAATTCTTTATGAAATGTACAATAATAATTGAGACTAGGTTTATAAAAATTACACAGTAAAACGTGTAATTTTTTGTTTTTAATTTAGTGCTTTTTATTTTAAAAAATATCAGTGTAGCTTTATATGTATTTAAGTTTTATATGTTACTATTAAATTAAGAAATTTTTGTGAATAAAAATATTAAAATTAAAAAATAGTATTAAATATAAATTTGAAATTTAATAAAATGAAATTATGGGTAAACTAATATTGGTACGGCATGGACAATCTATGTGGAATAAAAAACAGATTTTTACTGGCTGGACAGATGTGTCATTGACTAGTCAGGGTATAGAGGAGATACAGATAATTGCAAAGAAATTAAAAGGCACTAAATTTGATGTGATGTTCACATCACGTTTAGAGAGAGCTCGAGCAACCTTGCTTATCATTATGTCTGAACAGGAAAAGACGGGCATTTTTACTCATGAGCATAAAAAGTATGATGCAATATTTAATGATAATCAAAATATACCTATATTCTCACATAGAGATTTAAATGAGAGGTATTATGGTTTATTGCAGGGTATGAAAAAAGATTATGCACGAGATAAGTTTGGTGAAAAACAGGTGTACGAGTGGCGACGTTCTTATGGTGTGCGACCACCACAGGGAGAAAGTTTGCAGGATGTGTGTAATCGTGTTGTGCTATATTTTACAGATAATATTTTACCATTATTACAAGAAGATAAAACAATTTTGGTTAGTGCACATGGAAATAGTTTGCGAGCACTTATCAAATATATTGGCAATATTTCTAAGGAAGACATAGTTCATTTGGAATTAGCACCAGGAGACATAATATCATATGTGCTGGAAGATGGTGAACTTGTAAAAGAAGGTGGCACATATGAATTTACACGACCAATGGAGTGGGAATAATATGACACAAATTCATTTTATTTTTTTAGGGTAATTAATTGTGTAGTTTTTATTATCCCTAAAAACCACCAGCATAGAAAGGTGAGTGCGTTTAAAGCGTAGTAAGTATATAAT
>JAOZNB010000099.1 GCA_029933995.1 Candidatus Moraniibacteriota bacterium
TAATATCTATACTACTATATTTTTCAAGTGAAATCCAGCCTTCATAATTTTGTAACTTTTGACTTTTTACTTTATACTATAACTATTATGAAACAAGAAAAAATTACAATTGATGAAGTAATAAAAGCGTTCAAAAACCCTCCAACTCACGAAGGTGAAAAACTTGTGCGTAACGCTTTTGAATTTGCAAGAAAAGCCCACGGTGATCAAAAACGAGCAAGTGGCATGCCTTACATTCATCATCCTATTGCTACAGCAAAGATCCTTGCAACAATCGGAATGGACGCTCGCACAGTTGCAGCAGGATTATTACATGATGTACCCGAAGACACTCCTGAAACACTATCAACAATTTCCAAAAAATTCGGACCAGATATTGCACAAATGATTGAAGGTATCACAAAACTTGGGCGCATTAAATTACGCGGATCCAAAGAAGAACATAAATTAGAAAATTGGCGTCGAATGTTTTTAGCAATGGGTGCAGACATACGAACAGTTATCATCAAACTTGCGGATAGACTACACAATATGCAAACACTCGAACATCTGCGACCAGATAAGCAGCTTCGTATTGCGAATGAAACAATGGAGATTTATGTACCAATTGCAAATAGACTTGGAATTGGTGAAATTCGTGGTGAACTTGCTGATCTAAGTTTTATGTATTTACAACTAGAAAATTATCAAAAAACTAAACACATCAGCGAAGAAAAATTAAAAGAAAAAGAATTATATGTAGACAAAGCAATTAAAGAATTAAGCAAAGCATTAAAAGAAGAAGGCGTTCATGCTGTAGATTTACATGGTCGTGCAAAAAATATCCATAGTCTTTTCAATAAATTACAAAAACACGACATGGATATTAATCGTGTTTTTGATTTAATTGCAATGCGTGTAATTGTAGATGATGTTGCTGCCTGTTATGAGACACTCGGTATAGTGCATAAAAAATATCGACCAATGATAGGACGTATCAAAGATTATATCTCACTCCCAAAACCAAATGGTTATCAATCAATTCATACAACAGTTTTTGGACCTGATGGTCGAGTACTTGAAGTACAAATCCGTACTCAAAAAATGCATGACGAAGCAGAGTTTGGAATTGCAGCACATTGGCTATATGAAACACGCAAAACCACTGGCTGGAAAAGTTATTTTCTCCCAAAGAAAGATGAAATTGACAGAAAAGAAATTGAATGGGTCAAACAATTAAAAGAATGGCAGGAAGACCTTGGTAATAACCCTGAGGAATTTATGGAGGGATTAAAAGTTGATTTTCTTAAAAATCATATTTTTGCATTTACTCCCCTTGGTGACATTATAGAATTACCAGAAGGTGCCAGTGTTGTAGATTTTGCATATGCAATTCACACTGATGTTGGACACACAGCCACAGGTGCTCGAGTTGATGGAAAAATGTCATCGCTAGACTCTGTTGTAAAAAATGGTCAAATTATTGAAATTATCAAGGATAGAAATAGACCTTCGCCTAATGCAGACTGGTTAACATTTGTAAAAACTTCCCATGCAAAAAGTGCGATTAGGCGTGCTGTCAAAAAAATAAAGGAGGACATATAAAAATAAAAAACACTACTTCAAATAGTAGCGTTTTTTATTTTGTTTATTTTATATCTCTTCTAAACGAATATTTACATTCGTCTTGCCACTAGGTAATTCTGTTGCTTGTACAATAATTGACTTACCGCTATCATGCCCATCAAATACAATGCTAATCACACTCTCTTGTTGCACAGTTAATAATGTGCGCTCTGTCAACCCTTCATTTACTAAATTTACCTTATAAAAGCCTAAAACTTCAGCTGGAGATAGCTCTGTCTGAAAATTAACCTTATCAGCAGACCCTTGTTCAGTAAATGTCTCTACGCTATCAGGTAACGGAAATTGTGATGATATAGTTCCACAACCTGCCAATATTAATAGTGCAAAAAGTGCAAATATACCTACTGTCGTTTTCATAGTATTTTACTATTAATTATTAAGATAATTTTAATCGTGATAAAATATTTTTTAATTCATCATCAGAAAAGTACGATACTGTAATACTACCTCCATTAGCTTTTTCACTTACACGAACTTTAGTATTAAAATATTGAGTCAACTGATCTTCTAATCTACGAGCATGTATTGTCTTATCTGTCATCGTACGTCGCT
The DNA here is from genome assembly GCA_029933995.1 of Candidatus Moraniibacteriota bacterium. Taxonomy (GTDB): domain Bacteria; phylum Patescibacteriota; class Minisyncoccia; order Moranbacterales. Next base: position 2,179 of record JAOZNB010000099.1, read on the forward strand.
TATTTCCGTCTTGTGTAGTTAATAATTTATTTTCAGCTTGACGTACAGTTAAATTATCATCAACGATCAGCTTATACAAAGCCATTTGCTTTTGTGGATTAGTTAAACTCATGATAACCTTTGCATGTCCTTCTGTAATTTTTTCCACAATAACACCTTTTTGTATATCTATTGGAAGTGATAAAAGTCGCATCCTATTTGCTATAACCGATCTACTTTTACCTGTACGAGATGCAATTTCTTCCTGTGATAAATCAAACTCTTCCGCTAGTCGCTGATATGACCTCGACTCCTCAATTAAATTTAAATCATGACGTTGAATATTTTCTATAAGAGCAAGTTCAAGCTTTTTTTGGTCATCAAAATCCTCTTTATTTTTCACAACAACAGGCACGGTTGCTAGTCCTGCTTTTTTTGAAGCACGAAGTCGTCTTTCTCCTGCAATGAGCTCATAATGATTGCCGTTATGCACTGCAACTAGAGGTTGTAATATGCCATGAGCCCTAATTGAACTTGTTAAACCTTCTAACTTTTCTTCATCAAAATACATACGAGGTTGTTGAGTATTTGCTCGCACCATGCCCACTGGCACATTTTTTACAAAATCACGTGATTCATTTTTTACATTTTCATCTTTTGTTTCTGTAGAATTTTTTGTTTTTAATATTGATTTAGAAACAGGTTTTGTAACCTGTGTTTGCGAAACAGGTCGTGTAAATGTTGTCTCCTGTGATTTATTTTTTTGTGGAATTAACGAAGATAACCCTCGTCCTAACCCATGTTTTTGTATCATATATTTATTCTTCTAATGCAATTATTTCTTTTGCCAATGATTTATATGCTCGTGCACCTTTATTGAAATTATCAAACATTGATATTGACTGGCCAAAGCTTGGTGCTTCCGCAAGCCTAACACTACGAGGAATCACACTTTCAAATACTTTACCAGGAAAATGCTGTCGCATCTCACGGACGACTTGTCTAGCTAAACGATTACGCCTATCAAAAAGTGTAATTACAGCTCCCATAATTTCTAATTTTGGCTGTAAATTATTTTGTACAAGATCAATTGTTTCAAGTAATTGTCCCAGTCCCTCCAATGCATAATATTCTGCCTGTACTGGAATAATAATTGCATCTGAAGCAACGAGTCCATTGATAGTAAGCACACCTAAACTCGGTGGTGAATCAATAATAATATAATCATAATCAGTACGCACCTGTCGTAAAACATCATACAACCGAAACTCCCTATTTTCCACATCAACCAATTCAATATTTGCACCAGCAAGATCTGCCGTTGCTGGAATGATATGAAATCCATCCATAGCCGTAGCAACAATAGCATCACGCACATCACCTTCACCGACCATTGTTGAATATAAACTATGTTTCACCTGCCGAGGATCAATACCAAGTCCGCTTGTCGCATTTCCCTGTGGATCCAAATCCACCAAAAGCACAAACTTCCCAGCATCGGCTAAATAGCTAGCTGTATTAACAGAACTCGTCGTTTTTCCTACACCACCTTTTTGATTTATAAATGAAATAATTTTAGCCATCGTTCTATACTCTTTTAATGCTTACAATACTTGCCTATATAAAATAATTATACTATAATATCACGAGTACCACAAAGAATATGCCTCGGTGGCGGAATTGGTAGACGCGTTGGACTCAAAATCCAATGTTCGCAAGAACGTGAGAGTTCAAGTCTCTCCCGAGGCACAAATAAAAATATTATTCGTATTTAAAATATTTTTCAATATTTTAAACTCAAAAAATATATAAACATTTCACCTACCTATAATTTTAACAAAGGTAACTCCTAAAAATCCTTAAGGAGAACAATCCCAATTAAAATTCCATGTGTCACTTGCCATACCAGTTATCTTATTATCTGTAAGCTTAACCTTTGAATTTGAATTATCGAAAACTTTATTTATAATAAATGTAATAATTAAAAATGATGTTAATACTACAATTA
>JAOZNB010000022.1 GCA_029933995.1 Candidatus Moraniibacteriota bacterium
AGTATATATACCTTCCTTTTTTGTTATAAAAATTGGATACCACAGATTTGGTCTTTTTTTTCTGGGTGCATTAACACCAGTTGCCCTTAGATTATCTGCAATTTTATATTCACCATATTCATCTCCTAGCCATTCCTTATATAATTCCTCATCATCAATAGCAAAATGATTAAAGCTTGTAATTTGTTTATTGATTGTATATACAATCACATATTCATGAGTGCCTGCAAAACCAAACTTATCTTGATTTCCTTTTAGGTTTGTAATGGTAGGAAGCACAGCAACAAAGTTATTTTCTCCAAAAATTTCATCACATAAAAGCTTCAATTGTGATTGCTCGTTATCATCAATTGATATAAAAATAACTCCATCATCTTTTAATAAGTTTTTAGCTAACTTAAGTCGTTTTGACATAAATGATAGCCATTTACTATGTCGAAAAACATCTTCTTTATCAACAAAATAATCATTATAAATAAAGTCTTTATGACCTGTATTATATGGAGGATCAATGTAAATAACATCAATCTTTTTTCTATGCGTATAATTTAAAACTGACAACGAATGGTAATTATCACCTTCAATAAGAATATTATAATCATCGTCTAAATTTTGTTTATCTTTTATATCTTTAAATTTTCCTCCTTTTTCTTTTAAAATTGGTAACGCATTTTTTGCTTTTTTTTCAAATTTTTCCTCCTTTTCTTCCCATACTAAGCCATACCTCTTACATTTTCTAAGCTGTGTATTCTCATATTGAAGTTCCTCGATTTGATCGAGTAATTCTTCTATTTTTTTAGTTGTCATATTTTGGATGGATTTTATAACCACTCATTTTTTATTAAAAAATGGTTGGGCTACATTATTTAATTCTCACAAGAAACAAAAAGCTCCCCGCGAGTCGACTCATTGCTGAGTCCATACCTATTCCTAGATATGACCATCCAAAGTAACCTCACGAGGAGTTCTATACTTTGGATGGATTTACAAACCACTCACCAAAAAATGGCGGTTGGGCTTGTTTTTCACAATATTAAATTGTATTTACACTTTACCACTACCCGTCTCATAATTCAAGAATATCTCAAAAGGGACAGGTCAATGACACTATCCCTGCAAAAAATATACAATGAATCAAAAACAAAAACCGCCTGAATTAGCGGTTTTTGTGATTATTTGAGCGGGTAACGGGAATCGAACCCGTATCTTCAGCTTGGAAGGCTGACATAATGAGCCGTTATACTATACCCGCCTTCGCCAGAGGCTACGACGGGCACAGCCCGCCATGTCTTTGTTGTTATAAGTAATTTAATAACAACGGCGTTTTATCCAAAATTGTCAAATTGTATATTTTCTTTTATTATATCCATGTTTTTTAGAACTTCTTCCATAGATTCAATAAAAGCTTTCGTACCTACAATATAATACATTGTATTTTTAATATCGTCAACATACTTCCTAATCATATCTTCATTAATTCGTCCAGTTTCCCCATCCCATTCTTGAGTTTCTCTTGTTAAAGTAAATACTGGCTTATAATTTTGTAATTCTATATTTTGTAATTCTTCGTGTAATGCAATAGACTTTTTTGTTCTATTTGCATATAAAAGAGTTACTTGTCTATTTGTTTTTTGATGTTCTTCATGTTTTATGATTGATCTTGCTGTTGTTACACCTACACCTGCAACTATAAGTGCAATCGGCTGATTCATATTTTGAGGCAATGTCACATGTCCCATTGGTCCTTTGATAACCATTTCATCTCCATCATTCATCTCCATCATATTTTTTTTAAATGCACTTTCACTTCCGCGCATTATGAACATTAAATTTTCTTCATGAGGAGCTGCTGCAATAGACATTGCTCGAAATGTTGGATTGTCATCTGTATTTACTGGATTTGCAAAATCCAAAAACATAAATTGTCCTGAGTTGAAAGAAAAGTCTTTTGGTTTCGTAATAATAAATTGAAAGGTATTTTCTGCTATTTCATTTTTTTGAATTAGCTTTACTGTAGATTGTGAAATCATAGTCTTAATATTTTACATTTATCTTCTTATAATAAAAGAATTTTCAATTCCATGCAACATCAACGACTTGCATAAAAATACAAAAATACTTAATATATAAGATGTATTAACTAATTAATATTTTTTATGACTGAAAAAACAAAAAATAACAAAGCTTATAAAACACATTGGCATTCATTTTGGTTTGGGTTTATGAGTTCTCTTGCTATTGTACTTTTTGTACTACTTATTGCAACTGTTATCGAACGTGTATCATTTGGAACACAAAATCCAAAAAGAATTAGCATCACCAAATCAGAAAATAAAAATATAGAACAAGAATCTAAACCTGCCCTATCACTAGCACAGTCAATTGAAACACTTGATATAAATAAGGATGAATTTAACAAATGTATAGAAGATGGCCGTCACACAGACACAGTTGCTAATAATATTGCAAGTGGTAAAACTGCTGGAGTTAAAGGCACTCCACATAGTTTCGTGTTAATTGATGATGCAATATATGAAATACCTGGTGCACACACAGAAAAAGGTATGCGTGAGTTTTTTGATGACTTACTAGCTGGTAATGATTTAAAAGCAAAGGATATCAGTGATATAGTAAATCTTGAACAAGTGACTGAAGATGATTGGATTCGAGGTAACGAGAAGGCACGTATTACAGTAATTGAATATTCTGATGTTGACTGTCCCTTTTGTAAAAAATTTCACAAAGCAACAAATAGCATCTTGAGTGATTATAGTGATGATGTCATGTGGGTATTTCGACACATGCCTATTGATAGTTTGCATCCGAATGCACGAGCAAAAGCTGAAGCAGCAGAATGTGTTGGTGAAATAGGTGGTGCCATCAAATTTTGGGAATATATGGACATCCTCTTCAGATAAATATTTTTCCAAATTTAAATAGTCATAGTTTACATAAAAGCGCTTCATGAAGTGCTTTTATAATTATCAATGAAATATTAAAAACCTAGACTTTTCCCTTTACAAAACACTTTTTTGATGATATTCTGACTAATAATTATATCTAACAATATATGACTGAATTTTTTTCTACCCATCAAAATCTTTTTGCTATACTTACAATTGTTACGTTTGTATTATCACTTATAACAATTGTTATAACTATTTTACTTGTCATAACAACAAAAAAATTACGTGCTACAACAAAAGCACTTTTTGCTGGCAAAAAAGGAGTTGATTTGGAAGAGGTAATTTTACAAAACAACACAAAAATATCTGAGCTTGATACTGAAATACAAGAACTTTTCAATATATCAAATACCATACATAAACAAGCTCACAAAAGTTTACACAAGGTTGGACTAATCAGATTTAATCCTTTTGGTGAACGTGCTGGCAATCAAAGTTTTGCTGTAGCATTTCTCAACAGTGCCGATGACGGTATACTTATATCATCACTACATACTCGTGAAGGTACACGTGTATACACAAAACAGATCAAGGAAGGTCAGCCTGTAAATAATGAGCTTACTCAAGAAGAAAAGAATGTTATTACAAATGCACAATAATTACTAATATTATATTTTCATGGATGAAAAAAAAGATGAAGAAAAAATCGAGAAAAAAAGTGTAAAAATTCCATCAACTGTCACTGTTAAAAAGTTTGCAGAGATTTTAGATTTGCCTGTAACAACTCTCATCGCAGAATTAATGAAGAATGGTATCATGGCAACAATTAATGAAGAAATTGATTTTGATACAGCTGCAATTATTGCAGAAGATCTAGAATATACTGCAACAGAAGACCTCGAAATTGCCGATGATGAACTGATTACTCTTGAAAAAGTTCTTGATATTTGTTCAAAGGAAAAAGATGGTGATGAAAAATTAGAACAACGCCCACCAATTGTTACAATCTTAGGTCACGTTGATCATGGGAAAACAACTCTTCTTGATACAATTCGCAAAAAATCTGTTGCAGAAAGTGAATCAGGTGGCATCACACAACACATCAGCGCTTATCAAACAAAAAAACGTGGCAAGCTGATTACATTTATTGACACACCTGGACATGAAGCATTTGCAGCTATGCGAGAACGTGGTGTATCTATTGCTGATATTGCTGTACTTGTAGTTGCGGCTGATGATGGTGTGCGACCACAAACAAAAGAGGTAATAAAATATCTCAAAGATAAGAAAATCCCAACAATTGTTGCAATTAATAAAATAGATAAACCAAACGCAAACTCTATGCGTGTAAAACAAGAACTTGCTGACTTAGACATAATGATCGAAGAATGGGGTGGCTCAGTAATGTGTAATGAAATTAGTGCTAAAAATAATATTGGTATTACCGATATACTTGAGAGTATCTTACTCTTGGCTGAGGTTGAAGACTTCCAAGCAAATACCAAAAGAGATGGACTTGCAGTTGTATTAGAATCACACAAAGATCCTCAAAAAGGACCTGTTGCAACTGTTGTTGTAAAAACTGGAACACTCAGAGTTGGACAAGATGTAAATGTTGGTAAAACATATGGTCGTATCCGTCACATAGAAGATTCACGTGGACACAGCATTGACAAGGCACCTCCATCTGCACCAGTGACACTTTTTGGACTTACTGATACCGCAAATACAAATGACATTGTGCAAGTTGCAAATGCAAAAAGAAGCGCGCGTCTAAAGTCACAAGAAATGGCAACTAGGCTTGCTGGTGACAAAAAACAAGTCAAGAGTATCAATGATAATGATGATACTCCAAAAATTAACATTATTATTAAATCAGATGTACAAGGGTCTATCGAAGCAATTGACCAAATACTTGGTGCAATTCCACAAAATAAAGTTGCTGTAAATTATGTTGATACAGGCGTTGGAAATATTACTGAATCAGATGTACGTCTTGCTAGTAGCTCTGATGCTCTCATATATGGCTTTAATGTAGATATGAGCCCTGTTGCAAAACGTATGGCAACAGACGATGAAGTTACTGTTTCTACATATAAAGTTATTTATGAATTAGTTGATGACATCAAAGAACGCCTACTTGCAATCCTACCTGATGAAATAGAACGTACAGACATTGGCGAGCTAGAAGTTCTGGGTGTATTTTTCACAGAAAAAGGCATGATGATTATTGGTGGTCGTGTCACAAAAGGAAAGATTGTTGCTAAAGATGTAAAAATTGATGTATTTAGAAAAGATACTCAAATTGGAACTGGTGAACTTACAAACCTTCAACACAACAAAGTTGATATTAATGAAGTTAAAAAAGGCAAAGAGTGTGGTATCACCTTTACTGGAGAAACTAAGATTAAAGTTGGTGATACGCTACAATTATATACTGAAATTCTACAACCCAAAGAACTATAACTACAAAAACAATAAAAACTGCTATCTTAAGATAGCAGTTTTTATTATTCTTGTTTTGTTATTCTTGTACAATACGAATTGCTTTCCCATTTACAATTGCCTCACTTACATTTTCAAGTGTATTTGCTAAAATACGTTGAAATGTACTTTGTGATGTTTTCATATGATTAGCGCATTGTGTTTGGTCTAGTTTTTCTACATATCGCAACCGTAAGGCTTCAAATTCTTCCAGAGAAAGTTCTACAACTTCTAACGACCGCAATGGCACGCCTTGTGGCTTATAAAATACCACATCTGGCATACCACCTAATCGTCTTTTTCCTCTTGGTCGTGGCATAATATATAATATCTTAAATTATTTATTCTCTGAATCACTAGAATTATTATCCTGTCCACATGGTTTCAATCCACGACCCTGTCCGCAATCTTCACTAGACTGCACGTCTTCTTGTTTTATATCCTCAACTTCTTTTGGCGTTACGCAGTTCCCCGCACCACGACCTGTTTGTGGACCCTTGCCTTGTGGTCCTGTTCCATCTTGATTTGGCATAGTATTTTTATTACTAATTAATTATATTATGAGTATATACCCATAACTATATTTTGTCAAGTATTTCTGTACTAATACAAAAACCCTAACCCCACCTTGACTAGAGCAAGAAAACTGTATTTCTAATCATTCCCAAAAAAATGTCATAATCAAGAATCCAAATATTCATTAATACAGCCTGAATTCTAAACAAATTTATTTATATATCAACTTATTGTGCAAACAAGCACGTAAGTATCCTATACCAATGACTACATAAACGTAAAAGGTCTCTAAAAAAATTAAATTTATAATATTAAAATAATATTAAAATATGAAAAAGGTCTTATGCAATTATGCATAAGACCTTATGAATGTATATTTTTATTTATTTCAAGACCATTCTTATCTCAAAATAATGAGGTTTTACATCTACTGTTTAGGAGCTTTTTTCTTCCTGGAAAATCCAGCAAGACTTACAAGACCGGTTCCAAACAATGCTAACGTTGCTGGCTCTGGCACTGGTGATGTTGACGTTATTTTACAACCAACGCCTAGAACAATCATATCATTAAAGTCCTGATCTCCACCACCAAGTTGATCATCTAAGTAGGTCCAGATGATATTTTGTGAGGTCAGATTGATAGCGACATGATTAACATTAGTATCTACTAAAGCTCCCTCAAAATACTGATTTAGAGATGAGTCACTGTACCAGGTGTAGTCCGCAGATGTATCACTGGACCCACCTGTGTGTACATCAAAGTAAAAACCAAACCCCGTACCCAATGCACCCCAATCTGATGCATTAATTGCAATTGTTGACAATGCACCAAATTCATCATCATATGAGAAAATTTGATATTTGTTGGATGCATCTGTCATGGAAAACATTCCAAAGTCAGACTCATAGCTAGCAAATTCCGCTGCATTCCAAAAAGTAATTGAATTGGCAGTCAAATAATCTGTATTATCTGTTACAGGGATTGCCACTGCAACACCTCCTAACAGAAACAACACAAACACTGTCGCACATGATTGAAAAACTCTCTTCATCATTTCTTCCTCCATCTTTAATTAGTGATAATATATCAACTAACTTGTTTTAACTATACTAAAGTTTTTTATTCATTAGCGCCTTCTGTTTATAATGTTAAAAAACAGATTTTATTAAAAATACACCTATATTCTGTATTTGTCAATCATTTTTATTTTATGTAAACAATGTTGTGCTAACATATTTTTCTCCACGATCTGGAAATATTACCACCACACGTCCATCATTTATTTTTTGTGCAATTTGCAATGCTCCGAGCATTACCGCACCACTACTCATACCAACTGAAATTCCTTCTTTTCTCATAATGTTACGAGAAGTTTCAAAAGCATCTTCTGATTCAATCATTATTTTTTGATCAATCATATTTTCATCATAAATTGATGGTACTATTGCCTCTTGCATATTTTTAAGTCCTTGTATGTAGTGTCCACTTACAGGATGTGCTTCTACAATTTGAATATTATCATCAAATTCTTTCAATCCTCGTCCTACTCCCATGATAGTTCCTGATGTACCAAGTGCTGACACGAAGTAATCAATTTGTCCATCCATCTGCTCCCAAATTTCTTTTGCCGTTATCTTGTAATGAGCTAATTTATTGTATTTATTTGAAAATTGATTTGGCATAAAATATTTATTTGGATTTTCATTTACAATTTCATGCGCACGAATAATTGCACCGTCTGTTCCTCTATCACTATCTGTCAAAATAATTTTTGCTCCAAATGCTCTGATCATTTTTTGTCGTTCAATTGAAACTGACTTACTCATTACAACGTGTACCTTATAGCCTTTCACTGTACCAATCATTGCAAGTGCAATACCAGTATTTCCTGATGTTGGTTCAATAATAATTTTATTTTTTGTTAAAATTCCCTCTTTTTCTGCTTGTTCTATCATTGCAAGTGCAATTCTATCCTTTATAGAACCGCTCGGATTTTGCCCCTCCAACTTTGCAAAAATTTCTACATTTTTATTGTCACCCATGTTATTAATACGAATCATTGGTGTATTACCTATCATATCTAGTACATTATTATAAACCATATTGTTTTAGTTAAAAAAATAAAAAACTCTCATTAAATTTGAGAGTTATTGTTTCTGATTTTTACACAAATCAACAACTCTCACAAAAAGAACTGCAACAACACATCATGTTGTTTTTATGTATTTTTATCATATATTTACTGTAGCACTAATGCTTTAAACTAGCAAAAATTTAAATTATGCGCTAATATATCATTATGATTAAATCTATTCCACAAGAAGTAAAACAAGTTTTACAAGCGCTTACTGATGCTGGTTTTGAGGCATATATTGTCGGAGGTTGTGTACGCGACCTCACAGTAAAATGCAGTCCCAAAGACTGGGACATTACAACTAATGCAAAACCTGAACAAGTACAAGAAATTTTTCCAGATAGCTTTTATGAAAATAATTTTGGCACAGTCGGTGTAAAAGTTAATCCTTTTTTAACTGTCGGTAAAAAGGATCGTGAACATGACATTGTAGAAGTTACTACATATCGCATAGAATCAACATACTCCGATAATCGACGACCTGATGAAATTAAGTTTGCAAAAACACTTGAAGAAGATTTGTCTCGCAGAGATTTTGCAATGAATGCCTTAGCTCTTGATATAAATAACAATCTTCTGGACCCATTCAATGGTCAGGAAGACATTAATAAGAAACTTATCAGAGCAGTTGGTGATCCCACTGAACGATTTGATGAAGATGCTCTTCGAATGATGCGAGCTGTTAGGTTTGCTGCTGAGCTTAATTTTACAATTGAAGAAAAAACATTAGAAGCAACTAGAATGAAAAGCTCTCTTATTAATAAGATTTCTATAGAACGAGTTCGTGATGAATTTACAAAAATTATGATGAGTGAACATCCCAGACACGGGATTCAAATGCTTCACGATACTAATCTTTTGTCACACTTTTTACCAGAGCTAGAACTTGGTATAGGAGTTGAACAAAATCATCATCACACATTAACTGTATGGGAACACAATTTAAAAGCAGCTGATAAATGTCCCAGTAGAAAACTAGAAGTTCGTCTTGCAACTTTATTTCATGACATCGGAAAGCCAGAATCAAAGCAAGGAGAAGGTCGTGATTGCACTTTTTATAATCATGAATATATTAGTGCTAGGCTTACAAAGAACATCATGAAACGTATGAGATTTTCAAAAAGTATTACTGAAAAAACTGTATTACTTGTACGTAATCATATGTTTTATTATAGTGTAGACGAAGTAACAGAAACTGCCGTTCGCAGAATTATCAAAAAGGTAGGTCTTCAAAATATGAAAGATCTTATTGATGTTCGTATTGGTGACCGACTTGGTTCAAACACACCAAAAGCAAAGCCTTATAAACTCAGACATTTTGAATACATTATAGATAAAGTCTCTAATGACCCTGTAACTGTAAAAATGCTTAAACTAAATGGTGATATTATGATAAAAGATTTGTCATTTAAGCCTGGGCCACAAATTGGTGCAATTCTCAATGTATTACTAGCTGAAACAATCGAGGATCCCTCAAAAAATACTCTCGAATATTTATCAGAGCGTGCGGTATTGTTAAAAGATGAAAACCTTGATACACTACAAAATCTAGCAAAAGAAAAAATTAAAAATAAGCAAAAAGATGATGATGAAAATATAAAGAAAAAGCATTGGGTAAAATAAATTCTAGTATATTAGTTTTTGAACTTATAAAATTATAGCAACACAAAGATTATAAGAAAATTAAATAAGTTACAAATACTATAAAACTAAGCCACTCACTAAAATACCTACCTATCGGCAGGTAAACTAATTACTAACATGCTAATTATATGCGATTTATAATAGAAAATTTATCAACAAATCCAGCAACAGCACTCAGACGTGCCGGGTATCAATATCAACACAAAACAGATCAGGGGGAAATGAGTTTTGTAAATCCTCTTGCACGAGCAGGTTACCCACGATTTCATATGTATGTAAAATTAGATGGGCGTGATTTACATGTAAGTTTTCATCTAGACCAAAAAAAGCATACCTATGGTGATAATACACGGCATCATGGAGAATATGAAGAATCTCCAGCACTAGACCAAGAAGCGCAGAGAATTAAAAGTATTGTGAAATAATTTAAAAAGAAAAACAGCGTGCACTTTTATAAGTGTACGCTGTTATGGTTTTGCAGTATTATTTCCAAACTTACTGTTGTGGATTGTAATACCTCATTTGTTGTTGTGGTTTTTGGTGGTTATATTTATCATATTCATTGCCACCGATATATCCCAATAACCCACCAACTGCCGTACCTATTAATGTACTCTCGGTATTTTGACCAATCATCTGACCAAGTAGTGCGCCACCTGCAGCACCGCCCCTAGCACCATTAATACCATTACTAGCACAGCCAGTTAAAAATAATCCCACCAAACTTAGAACAATCAGAGCTATCTTTTTCCTTGTTTTCTCCCTTATTTATTGTGATAACTGCATTATTTGTAAATATCATGAATTCCTCATGACTATGTATACTAGCACATAATCAGGTATTTGTCAATACCTCTCTTAGCTATCAGTAACAGATTTTTTACTATCAGGATTATAATATTGAAGCTGTGGTAGTGGTGCTGTATAATACGGTCCAGGCATCTGATAATACTGTTGTAACCCTGGTATTTCCAATGGTGGTGGTTGTGGTGGTTGTGCACAACCAACTAATCCACCTACAAACAGATAAATTATCATTGCAAGAATCTTTTTCATTACTTTTTCTCCTTTTGTTAATTTACTATTGTTTTCTTTTTTAATGTATAATTATGACATTATATAGCTAAAATGTCAATAAAAAATAAAGAAAAACGACCCAAAACACATATGTATTTTGGGTCGCAATGTTCGATGATACTCAATCAAACATATCTCTAATGCCATCAGAAATGGCTCTAGAAAGTTCGTTTGAAAAAGTTCTTGACGCATCCCTCCCAATACGCCCAAAGTTATCATTGTTATAACTATTGGTATTACCAGTCCATGACTTAGCCGCATTTGCTGCAGCAACATCGTTTCGAATGAGCTTTCGATTGTAGTCGGTAGCCCAGTTTACTCTTTTCTGGTATTCCTTGAACTGTTGTGGATTCATGTTATATATTGCGTTTTGATCAACTACAAGCGGTTGAACTCTTTGATGTGGGGCATTAGGATATCCCCTTAAACCGTACTGAGCACCTTGTTGTGCACAGCCTGTAACACCAAAACCTGTAGCTACAACTACTATAATCAACAGTGTTCTTATTATTATTTTACTCATAACATACCCTCCGGGGTGAAAATTTTATTTATCTAGATTACCTTTTTTTTGAGAAGCAAATACTTACAGGTGCGGAATTGCCATCCTGTGTCCACAAAACTCCTGTGCGACAAGAATGATTCCATTTTTGCAGTACCACTTTGTAAGTAAATCCACTGTCTTGCAACGTGGCTACATCACTTGTAGATTGCAATAAAACTGCATCTACAGCACTGCGTAATGTAGTGTCCTCTTCTACACAAAAACTTGCAGCAAAAACTTCAACTCCTACCAAGAGCATGAAACTCAATAAAACAACTATTTTCTTCATAACATACCCTCCATGGGTCGTGTTTTTTAAATAACTTACCATAACTGTATTGATATATAAATATAGCACATTTTTGGATGTTTGTCAAGCTTGCAAAATGTTGAGAAATGCGTATACTAGGTAGTATTGTATTAATAACATCTATATATTATTTACAAAAGATTCCTGCCTTTGCAGGAATGACAAAAAGCTGGAGTGGCGGAATTGGTAGACGCGCTAGGTTTAGGCCCTAGTGGGAGTTAATCCCGTGGAGGTTCAAGTCCTCTCTTCAGCACACTAAAAATAAAACTAAGTAATTCTTTATTAGGATTACTTTGTTTTATTTTTAAACTGTTCCTTTTTATCAATTCAACCAGGGAGATATATCACATGAAAAAAAAGCTTGCCACAGTGAAAATTGCTTTACAAAAAGCAACTGTGTATAAATTAAAACCAGAAATTCCTGTAGAGCTCGCCCAAAATTTCAAACAATGGACACACTGTGAAATTCATGTATACAACCAACGTGCTTTTCGTACAAAAACAAACGGAAAAATTGTAAAATCTCGTCGCGTCTCCGGTTTTGTGTTTATTTTTCTCACAAATCAGTCAGATGCTACAACTCACAAACCCATTCGTATCATACACAAATCGAACATGACTCGTCGTGATTTTACCAGCTATGCAAGGGGGCTAACTCAAAATATCAATCAATCCTTATTTCATGCTCTTATCAACAAATCTGCTCATTGAAATTTCAGCTGTCTAAAACATAACACCATCAACTCATAATGAGTTGATGGTGTTTTTTTCAAAATTTTATGAAATTCTTAAAAATCCCAACTACCATTCATACTACTAGATTGTGTATAATTCACGACTGTTGATTCAAAAAAGTTTCCTTTATCGCTATTTGTATCTTGCAATCTATCTAAGTGTTTATATGGATTTTCAATTGCTTCTGGATACAATGGTGCTAGTCCAATCAATTCTAGACGTTGATTTGCAAGCCACTGCGTATATTCTACTGTTGTTTTTTTATTCATACCAGGAATTTTATTACCCAAAATATGTTGTCCCCATTCAATTTCTTGATCTACTGCAGTTTTCATCATACTGCGAATAACTTTTTCATCATAAATTTCTGGAAATTCTTTTTGAATTTCTTTGATAATATGTGCAAATAATGTTACATGTGTTAACTCATCTCTACGAATATAAGCTATCATCCGTCCTGTTGCAAGCATTTTCATCTGATCAACTAAAGTATCAAAAAATGCGAATCCATTATAAAAATATAATGACTCCAAAAGATAATTTGCTACAATGCCTTTAAAAAAGGTTTCATCACTCGGCTTATCAATGAAATCTTGATACATTTGCCCAATATATTTATTGCGCTTTAGCAAAACTTTATCATCACGCCAAAAATAATAAATTTCATCACGCCCATCTCCATCAACTACTGTTTCAAGAATTGTTGAATATGATTGTGAATGAATTGCTTCTTGATATGCCTGAATTGATAAAATCAAATTAACTTCTGGTGACGTAATATAATCAGAAAAATTCGGCAGATTCACAGTTTGGATAGAATCAAGAAAGATTAAAAATGACAAAATACCTTTATATGCTTTTTGTTCCTCCTCAGTAAGATCTTTTTGAAACATTCGTGCGTCATCTTTCAAACCTGATACTTTCTCTGGTATCCAAAAATTACCAATCATCACTGGATATAATGATGTTGCCCATTGATATTTAGTAGAGTTCAATTGAAATAATCCTGTAGTATCACCTTTGATGATAGTTCGCTTCGCTACATCATCATCCCCTTTTGGATTAAAGATTAATTTCTTTTTTAACTTGACCATAAAATATTTATTATTTTTTAATATTAAAATTTTGTCATCCTGAATTTATTTCAGGATCTAAATTATAAAGAATCTGACAGATCTTTCCACTCACTATTAAATTCTGTAATTAAATTATGTTTCCATTCTTTGTGCCAATTTTTCAATTGTTTTTCCCTATTTAATGCACTCATTACATACTCTGTTTGTTCAAAATAAACTAATTTATTTACATTATATTTTTTAGTAAATCCATCAACAAGTTCATTTTTGTGTTCATGCACTCTTTTCGGCAAATTTCCTGTTACACCAATATATAAAACGTTGTTATGCTGATTCGTTAAAATGTATACACAATATTGTTTCATGCTATTTTTTTAGTTTGTCATTCTAAATTCATTTCAGAATCTAGATTTTAATAAAACTTTGTGTTGTTCTAAGATCCTGAAATAAATTCAGGATGACAACTGCACACTAATTACTAACATACTAACCTATCCTGAACAACTCACACACACGTTTTCTGTTTTTGGTGCTTCACCTGATAAACTTCTCACATAATATACTGTCTTAATTTTTTTCTCCCACGCTTTCATATAATAATCATGCAATTGCTTTGGGCTAGTACGCTCTGGATCTATCATCCATTCAAAACTCACAGATTGATCAATCCATTGATAAATTACACTCATCATCTCAATTACATCATTCATATCCATTGATACATATTCTTTATAATACCAGTAGTTTTCTTTATTTAATTTTGGTGCTACACGCACTGTAGGTGCCGAAAGATTTGTTTCCACAAAATACCTCTTATAAATCGGCAATAGTGCAGCTGTTGTTCCCACTAAGCCAGCTGTCGAAGTGTTTGGTGCAGGAGCTGTATGGTATGCAAACCTCACTCCAGTTTTTTTCATATCAGCAAATAATTTTTTCCAACCATCTGCCCTGTCTGTATTTTTTGTGTACCAAGCTTGCTTACGTCCAAGTAAAATACCTTTACTATATTCACTACCTTCCCAAAGCTCATATGAACCACGCTCAATTGCGAGATTGGCTGATGCACGATATGTGTGATATGTATATTTTTCAAATAATCGATTTACCTCTTCTCGTGCTTTTGGTGTTTCATATGCAATTTTGCGTGTTGCCAGATATTCTGCTAGACCGAGATAGCCTAATCCAACACTACGATACCGCATCGCTGTACGCTTAGCTTCTTTAATCGGATAATAATTGAGTGTGATCACATTATCCAAAACGCGCATAACAGTTGGAATTACATCTGCGATTACGTCTTCTTCAAATACTTTTGCCACGTTTATTGAAGCAAGATTACATACAACAAAATCTCCTGGTTCATATCGAATCACAATTTTTCCATCTTCAATAGTTTCCTCTATGAATTTTGTTGGAGAAGTATTTTGACAAATTTCTGTACACAATTGTGAACTATAAATATTTCCTACATGTTTATTTGGATTTACTGCATTTATAGTATCCCTCCAAAAAACATACGGCATTCCTGTTTCTACAGCTGTCTTCATAAACTTTTTAAACAACTCTTTTGCCTGTACTGTTTTGGTCATACGCAAATCCTTGTCTTTTTCTAATTTTTCATAGAACTCTTCAAATTCATCCCCAAAATGATCTTGTAAATTTTTGCCATATTTTTCCTTTATTTCATGTGGATCAAAAAGTGTCCACTCATCTTCATTTTGTACACGACGCATAAAAATATCTGGCATCGACACAGCTGGAAATACAT
>JAOZNB010000100.1 GCA_029933995.1 Candidatus Moraniibacteriota bacterium
AATAAACTCAATATTAAAACATCCTATGCTAATTAAGTATGCCATGAGCACTATTGTAATCACTAATGCTATAAATAGATAAAGAATTGAAGACTTTTTTGGGAGTTGTGTTTTTGGTGGTAAACTTTTCATTTTTTTTTGGCAACAAGTACAAAAAGAAAGGTAAAACCAAAACTTGTGAAACACCAAATGTACACCACACCGATGGATACGTGACGCAAATATTTGTTGCACCGTTATAATGGTCCCACAGTGAGTAACCAACTGAAAGCAAAAAAGATACCATCATCGAAAATAACATATACATCCATGCCAATGATTTTGAAATATATTGTTTGACAGTTTTTTGTTCAAATAAAATACAAACACTCCAATACATAAACAAAATAAACCAAATAAGAGACCATAAAAAAATGGAATGATGTTCTAGATGAAAATTTAACGTAGAAAATTCAACAGGCTTTAAGAATAAATATAATGCAACTATTCCTACAAAAATACTGAGAGGTTTCACATACAAGCTTCTATTATACAATTTTTCTAAAGAAAACAAATAAAAAATCATGCCTGATAGTGAAATCAAAAGACCTATTTTATAAATAATTTCACTTCCTGTATATAAAGAAAGAAATTCAAAAACCTGATGTGCGCCTATCAAAAACCCAGCAATCATCAAGTATTTTAAAAAAGGTATCAACTCTTTTCTATTAATTTTTTTATAATAAATAGAAGCGCCTAGATATCCAATGAGTGCACCTACCCAAATGATAAGCCCCGTTATCAACTGTACTTTTTCCACATAATTCATACTATTTTATTTTTATTTTTGCTCCACGTTATTCTACATAAAAAATATTTATTCTCCCAATTCTTTCTTCACCTCTTCAAATTCATTTTCGATTTCTTTTAATCTCTTTTTTGAATCTTTAATAAGACTAGCTCCTTTTTTCACTTTTTTAATTCCCTCTTCTACATCCACCTCATCCTGACCTTCAAACCAATCCACTATTTCTTCAATTTCTTTTAACGATTTCGTGAGATTATCTTTTTTTTGTGCAGTCATATATTTATTACATTAATGAGTTTTTATTATGTCGTAGCGACGCATTGCAATGCGTCTCTACAAAACGACGGTTCAGATTATATAATTATTGTACTATCACAATCTATTATTTATACGCATATCTAGTTTATCACAATATCTAACAAATAAGAAAAGAGGTGCTGATTTTATCAGTACCTCTTTTTATAATTAAACCTCTTTCAAGACAAAATCATTTTTAGTAGTGCCATGCGAATATACAAACCATTCTGACTCTGTTCAAAATACTTTGCACGCATATTATCATCCACTGAATATGCGATTTCCTCATTACGTGGAAGCGGGTGCATAATAATAGAAGTTTTCTTCATGCAATCTGCCATTTTTGAAGTAATAAAAAGTTCTCTACTTGCCTCCATTACTTTCAAATATGCTGCATTATCTTCTTCAAACCTCTCCTTTTGCACGCACGTTTGATAAAACACATCTGCTTTGCTGATAGATTTGTC
Organism: Candidatus Moraniibacteriota bacterium; assembly: GCA_029933995.1. Taxonomy (GTDB): domain Bacteria; phylum Patescibacteriota; class Minisyncoccia; order Moranbacterales. Next base: position 1,552 of record JAOZNB010000100.1, read on the forward strand.
CAACGACACATCTTCTCTCCAATGTACGCCATGCTTATCAAGGTACTGTTTAATATCATCTTTCATACGTACTTGTGTTGGTGAAACAAAAATAATCTCATTATCTGGAAAATGTTTTGCCAAAAAGTACACGAGTGAATGTACTGTGCGACCATTCGCAAGGTCACCCACCATAGCAATCTTCAGTCCAGAAATATCACCAAATGATTTCTGAATTGTATATAAATCCAGAAGTGCTTGTGTCGGATGCTGACCTACACCGTCTCCTGCATTGACAATAGGAACCATTGCATGACTTGCTGCACGCTGAGCTCCTCCTTCCTTGTTATATCGCAAAACGATAACGTCACAGTATCCACTAATAACACGAATACTATCCTCCAATGATTCCCCCTTTGATTTTGAAGAAAACTGTTTTGCGTTTTCTGTAGTGATAACACTACCACCAAGTCGCAACATCGCTGATTCAAAACTCAAACGTGTCCGAGTACTCGGCTCATAAAAAAGCGAAGCCATAATTTTACCACGCAGAACTTCTGATGCTCCCTGTTCCTCCATTTCACGAGCGGTTTGAAATATTTTATCAATCATCTCACGTTCAAACTGCTGTGCACTAATTACATCACCAAGTTGCCCCATACTAACCTACCTCCCCAATGTAAGATAACAAATTTACCTCCACCAAGAATATTCCACATAAACTCATATGTCAAATCCTAAAAATAACTTTAATTATTACAATGATACTATTTTTTATTAACAAATAATTGATAGTATAGCAATAAATTCATACTACCCGTCTTTGCGAAGAGTATTTAGCGATGAAACAATCTCTGTAATAATATCACAAAACTACAAGATTATTGTGCTTCTACTTGAGATTGCTTCGTCGTACCTCCTCGCAAAGACATTTAAAATTACATCATCATTCTCACAAATATAATATTACTCTCTTTTTAAAAAGTATTCATGAAGTAAGAATTTTACTAATAGGCATCTTTTAATTTTACGATAATATTTCTAACCACTCCTCAATCACCTCCACTTCAAAGGGGAGAAGGCTTTGGGAGAATTAAGCTCACCATCCCAACTTTCCTTTTAACTACCACCTCCCCCTCTTTGTCCGCCGTAGTTTTAGCGAAGGAGGATTGAGGGGAAGATGTCCAACGGACAGAGGAGATTTTGTAATGTAATATTTTAAGTTTACTGTATTATTTAATTTACTGTTGATTTTTGAACTATATCAATAAATTTATCATGCAATTCAGCATTTAAAATAATTGCACCTTTTATTTTTTGATTATATTTTTGCTCATTGCCAAATAGATCAGTCACCTTTCCACCAGCTTCTTCAACTATTATTTTAACAGCTGCAATATCATGCGCACCTTCTCCACAAAAAATTGCTCCCACAAATTCTCCTACCGCAACCATCATTGCACTATACACAATACACACTGGCACGGACACAACAAAATTATTCCTACTCAACCTCTCAAAAAGTGTCGGCAATTGATATGGAGCATTTTGCCACCATTCAGCATCTACTACCGCACGCGTGTCATTATCACGTTTTTTTTACATTTATTATCTGCTCATTCATAAATGCACCCTCACCCTTTTGTGCAAAAAACATTCTTTCCATAAACGGATCATACACCACACCTAAAATTGGCTCGCCATCTTTTACCAAAGCAAGCGAAAATACACTAGTTGGTATACCATGCAAATATGGAATTGTTCCATCAATTGGATCACAGACCCATAAATATTTATCCCCCACTTCATAATCACTCGCCTCTTCACCTAATACCCCATGTGTAGGAAAAGTATCTTTAATCACCTTAATAACCAATGCATTAATTTTTGTATCTGCAATTGTTACTGGAGTTTTGTCTGCTTTCCAAGTTATTTTCATTCCAATTGTAAAATGATGTCGCATTGTATCACCAGCACTCTTTGCTAACTCTATTGCAACATCCTTATATTCATTCATACATTTAAACTAATTTATTATCACATCGTAGAGACACATTGCAATGTGTCTCTCCAAAATACTATTCAATATATATTATACTCCACAAGTCACAAAGTCTCGAAATATCAATAAATGAAACCTAAACTTCTACCACCTGTCATTCCAGAAATGTGTATTTTTCCAAGAACATAGTGATTGGTAAAAAAATACCATTATCTGGAATCTTATATTTTACTAGTAATATAAAGATTACAGACAGATTTATTTATATATCAACTTTATTGTGCGGACAGGCACATAGGCACTGTCCCTACAGCAAGTAATATCCTCCGAAATGACAATCTACTATGAAAGTTAATTGTTAAATAAGTTTTTAAAATTTTACTAATATTCATCTTTTAATTTTACGATAATATTTCTAACCCCTCCTCAATCCCCCCTTCAAAGGGGAGGAGGTTTTGGGAAAATTAAGCTCACCATCCCAACCTTCATTTTAACTACCATCCTCTCCCCCTTCTTTGTCCGCCATAGCTTTACGCGAAGGAGGATTGAGGGGAAGATGTCCAACGGACAGAGGAGATTTTGTAATGTA
>JAOZNB010000101.1 GCA_029933995.1 Candidatus Moraniibacteriota bacterium
GTTACGTTACAAGTTGATATTCCTACTACAGGAGTTCCTGCTGTTACTATTCCTGATGTTCCTAGAGTTACATCATGATCACCACTTGTTCCTTCTTTGTCATAACAGTCTAGTGATAGCGTATCTTGTACTTCTACGTTTATGTCTATATCTTCAAAACCTATTACTCCATTTTCTGTAATGATGTATGTTGTTGCGTGGTTTGTTGCGAATGTACATTCTCCATTACTTACTATACATTGACCTTGTGCTGTCCACCCTATTTCTCCTGCACTTTTTGAACGTACTGTTAGAGTTTCATTATTGTGTTCAACTCCTACATCTATTGTTACTGTTATGTTTTGTGAGAAGTTTAAGTTTTCATTTGGTATACCTAGTTCTACTGATGCAAATACACCTCCTACTGATGTATCTCCTATTGTAACCTGTGAGAAATCAAAGCTATTGTCTCCTGTTATTGCTTCTGCTGTTTCTGTGCCTGATGGAAACACTGCTTGGGCATTTGTTGATTGATAAGTTACGTGTGCTACATTTGTTACTTGTGATGCATCTGTTACTGTACCACCATTATCTATTGTTATATCTCCAGCAGTTACTGCAGCATTTATTTGTGTTGGATCTGGATTTGTAATTATTAATGAATTTACTAATGTTGTAAAAGATACTTCACTTCCATATACCGTTCCTGCTGAATTTACTGCTTTTAATCTCACATAATATGTTGTATCTGCTATTAAACTTGTCATATTACATGAATAAGCTTCTACTCCTCCTATGCCTGCTGAACATGAATTTGTATATGTTCCTGATACTATTCCCCATTCTATAAAACGACTTGGATTTTCATCACCAGTATTTGTAACAGTCCCATTTCCTACTGCTACATCTGTCACAACAAACGTCACATCTTGCGTAGTGAGTGTAGGCAATGTGACCACTGAATCACTAAGAAGACGAACAATGCGATTGCTACCTAATCCATTATAAATAGTGAATTACCCTCCAAGCACGATGTTACCATCTGACTGAAGTCCTATAGTTTTTACTGTACTATTTGGACCTGTCCCTATTGTCAAAGTAGTATCCAAAGAACCATCAGTATTAACACGAGCAAAACGTATCATAGATACACCAACATATGCAGAAAAAGAACCTCCTACAAGAATTTTACCATCTGACTGAATAGTAATATCTGTTATATCACCATTTGCACCTAAACCTGTACCAGTATTTAAACTTGTATCAAGCGTCCCATCTGGATCAAGACGAGCAATTCGATTACTAGCTACACCATTATATGTTGAGAAAAGTCCACCAATAATAGCCTTCCCATCCATTTGTCGCTGAAGAGTTAATACATCACTATTTGGACCTATTCCTCCTGAATTAAAAGTTGTGTCGAGTGAACCATCATCATTAAGACGTCTCAGACGAGCTGCACTAGCACCATCATAATTTGCAAATTTACCACCTATCAGAACCTTGCCATCTGACTGTACAACAACTCTATTTAAATTATTATCCGCACCTGTCCCCACATCAAAAGCAGGATCCGCATCCCACAGTGCATCCACTGAGTTACCTACCCCAAGTAATACAAAAAATAAACTACTTATCAAACTGAATTTGATAATCTTTTTTAAAAAAAGTTCTTTGTCATGTTTTTATTTCAATTTATTTATTTTTACTTTTTTATTATACCATATATTATTTTTTCGACAAAACATATTTAGTGTATTCTGTGTATATTGAGCACACCTAGAAATATATCCTTCTATAAAGCCTCATTTAAATTGTGCACCATAAAGTACTGCGGATACACTAGTTGCTAAATTAAGACTTGAAACACCTTTCTGCATTGGGATTGAAATTATCATGTCGACTTGCTTCCTTAAATCTTCACTAATACCATCACGCTCCGTACCAAATACCAATACTGCATTTTTTTCTATTGTCATTTTTTTCATATCTTCACCATCAGCATCACACGCATATATCTGTCTACTTTGTGCAATTTCTGCAACATTCCTTATTTGCTTCACAGTCAGTGCAAACTGCAACCCTGCTCCAGCTCTGATTGCATGAAGATGCCACGGATTTACCTCACCACTCACACACACAGAGTTTGCTCCAGCACCAGCAGCAACACGCATCACAGCTCCTACATTATCAATATCTCTAGGATTTTCTAAAAATACAATTATGCCACTATCATTTATCTTTTTCTCTATTGGTTTTTTTGCAAGTGCCGTAATCTGTGTCCTCAATGAATCAGTTGTAATTTCATCAAATAATTTTTCATCAATTTCTACAGCATATTTTTCCACATTTTTTACATCTTCCTCTGTTGCAATCTTACCCATCAAATCAACCACAAATTTTTTATCATTTGTTACCACATCTATAAACTCCGCACCAAACCGCGCAGCATGTTTAAAAGCATGAACACCCTCCACAACAACAATGTCTCCATTTCCCTTTTTTGATTTTTGATATAATTCTCGTCTATTTACATTTTCCATTCCTCACTTTTAATTTTTAATTATCTCACCTTGCCACACAGCCTTTAGTGCTGCTGGCCATTCACGCAACAGATCTTTATATTTTTCAGTGCGTGTTGGATACGGATACTTATATGCCACGAAACCTTTTGCATCAACTCCTAGCACACGTCCCAAATATACTGCTCTAGGTAAATGAAACTCCTGTGTAATAACTACGATATTATCCACATTGAACATATCACGTATATTTTTCATACTTGTAAATGTATCTTTGCCTGTGCCATCATTATAAATGATATCTTCTGAAATACCACTATCTATTAAATACAATTTCATAGCGTCAACTTCATTTTTATTTCCGCTAACAATAACTGAGCATACCCTACCTTGTTCATACAAATCAACTACAGTCATTACACGCTCTGTTAAAATCGGACTCATCTTTCCATCATCATACACACGAGCACCCAGAACAAGAATATTTTGACAATCTTCAATTTTGTCTATCTCAACTACATCAAAAATATATCCATCACTAACAAAAACAACACGCCATCGTGACATACTAATAATAATCATAAAAAGAATACTGAAATATAAAATATATTTTATAACATTTTTCATTCTTAACTCTTAATTATTAATCAATTATTCTCTGTGATATGGATGATTCACATGTATCGTACTGGCACGATACAAAGCTTCTGCAAGCACAACCATTGCCAAATCATGCGGCAATGTCATCTTACCAAAAGCCCATAATACATCTGCACGTTTTTTAATTATATCACTATGTCCATCAGGACCACCTACAACAAAACATATTTTGCTCACACCTTGCATAGCTTTTTCATCCAAAAAATGTGACAACCCTTTACTGCTAAATTCTTTTCCACCTTCATCCAATACAACACAAAATGTATTATCAATTACATCTAGTATTTTTTTATCTTTTATACCATCCTTTAAATGTTGAACTTGTACAGAATGATATGCACCAAGTCTTTTTATATATTCGAAAAATCCTTCTCGTGCAAATGATAATTTTGGCTCTCCAATTGTAATTACCTTCAACTTCATACTATTAATTATATTACATAAAGAATAAATATCATCTACTTTTAAATAAAAGTAGATGATATTGTAAATTATTTTTCAGCTTTAGTCTCCTTCATACACTTGCGTAGAGATTGTATGAATTGGAAGCTTCAAAACTGACAACTTAGCAATAATTAAGTTATTTTCCATTTTAGAATAATTTGTAAACAATCGTAATTGTGGCCTATTTTTGCCATTATAACCCATAATATTATTACCACATATCTCTACAGAATCCAAATCTTGATTAATCCATGGAATACCAAAAATAATTTTCAAAATACTTCCACGCATACCAGCTGCATCCTCTGCTCCAAAACCATGAATTTCCACAGTAAGCATTACGCATTCTCCTTTTGTTAAATTGAATAGTTCACACTACAATCATTAAAATTGTAGTATTAAACTATACCACAATGAACTCAAAAATCAAATATTCTGGGCTCTTTAACATCGTTGGGCAAGTAAATTCAAACAAATCTCCAATGGCATCATA
>JAOZNB010000023.1 GCA_029933995.1 Candidatus Moraniibacteriota bacterium
ACTGTTATTTTAAGCACAATAATAACGAAGCTGAGCTCACCTGCCGAAATGACAATGAAGGAATCATGCAAGAAGTCTAATATAAAAAATAAATTCGTAACAGAGTTATCTATTACGAATTTGATAATTATTTATTATTTAAAGCTATAATAAGTTCATCTTGCAATAAACTAATATATCTTTTAGCTTTGATAAATTTATTGCCATCTCCATCGCTTTCTGATAATAATCCTTGTGCAGTCGCTAATTTTTCATAAAAAACATCTTGTGCAAAATTTGCATCTTGCCTGACAAGTTGATTTATGGCTTGTTCACATAGATCAAGTGATTTCCGTGTTTCAGCTTGAAATTTTGTTATTAACTCTGCTTTATAATAACTCAATATCTCACTGTTAGCAGTAACGTAGTCTAAAGCATCTTCTAATCTTTGTAAATCAAGGTCACTTTCTTGAAGTATCACTTCTGCATCTGTGATATTTTGATTAAATGATACTAGTGGAAAATCTGTGAGCTCGGTTGCTAACTTTGCTCCACTGATTTTGAGTACATTCAAGGACTTTTGCATAGTTGCAATACCATTTTTGATTGTTAGTTGCTTTTCTTTATAAATTTGTAGTGATGTATAAGCAATACGTTCTAACTGTGCCAAATTCAGTTCTCCCAAAGACAAATTTACAGCACCAATAGCATTTATAAGTGTCGCATGTGATGTGTGCAGAGAATCAGTGGTTGTGTGTAACACGTCATCCGAATTGTCAGTGGCTTTTTTCAATAATATCTCAGTTCTTGTGAGTAATTGAATAAATTTTTCTTTTGAAAAGTCTAAGCCATCCATATTTACTTTAGAAATAGTGTTTTTTAAAGCACTAATTGAGTTTAATAATTTCACTTTTTCTTGTTGAAATGACATAGTCGGTTCTGCTGCATTGCAAGTATTAAACGGTGTCCACATAAAAATGTTAACACAAATCATTGCAATGATGAACATCAAAGACATTGGGGTTTTGGGTGTTGCGCTAGAAGCATTTCTCATGATTTTCTCCTGGTTGAGTTGAATTTTTAAATTACTAATGATACGTAATTGTAGCTATTTCTTTGGCTTTTGTCAATTTGAAAATAAAATAGTTCCCAACAGATTAATCTGTTGGGAACTATAGGACAAAACTTGTTATATTGTTTTCAATATATATGTAAGTTCTGTATGATTTGTTTTGATGACGTCAAAAGCAGATTGCATATTCTGTAAACTTCCGTCTACCGATAATAATTGCACTTTGGCATCAATAATTTTTTGGTAAAGAGGCCGTTGAGCGAAGTTTTCATCAAATGTCTCAATAAGTCTTTTGTGAATAGTGAGCACGTCGTTTAACTTCGCAATCAATATGGATTCCAATGATTGAGGCTCTTGAAAACCATCTTCTGAAAATATTGCCTTTTGATCTTGAAATGCTGTAGGGTTAGTAACTTGCATTGCGGTAATTTGTTGCAATGCATCACCACATGTTTTAATTCCTGTGGCAGCTTCTAGCACTAGTTCTTCCGTAGCTATATGTATAGATGAATCATAGCGTTCTTGAATAGCTGATTCTAGTTTATTTATAGCAGTGGACATGGTATTTTTTGTTTCAAGCAATTGTTTGTCAAAGCGTTCTGTGTCTGCAATTGTCCATTTGTAATATAAAAATGTAGACAGTATTAGAATTAGTGCACTAAATAAAATTGCAGGCACAGTAAAATTTGTGTTGCTGGTGCTTGTGTTAGGGTTATTTTTCATGACTTGATTTCTCCATGTTGTTGTAATTGTGTGAGTAATTCATCATGCAATATTTTAATATCATTGTATGTGAATTCCATTTCTTGAAAATTACCATCAATCTCTTTCAAATGCAATTGTTGGTCTTTTACTTTTTGTTCAAAAATACCTTTCAAATATTTCTGGGCATTTCGTTCAATTACATAGCCATGTATTTGAAGTACTAAATTAAGTTTAATTAATAATACTTCCTCCAGCGGTAAAGAAATGCCATAGAATTCTGTTTTAGCTCTTTGAAATGATGTAGGATCTGCAATTTGCATACTGTTCATTTGAGTTATTTCGTTTTTGCATTCATGAAGAAGGAATGTTGCATGAGTTATGGCTGATGTATAATGTATCGTACCAGTTCTAAGAGCTTCTGGTATAACTGCTCTTTGGTCTGCTATAACAACATAACTTTTGATAGGTTCTGCAATGGTAGCAGTGGGCTCTTCGGTGGATAACTTTGAAAAATACATCATTGTCATAAATATTCCTATAAATATCCCAAATATAATCAATAATGAGGATTTGAATTTATTGGAACATTGGTTAGATTTGTTGTCAGGTCCATTTTTCATGTCTTGCTCCTTGTATTATATTAATATGTTAAGTTACTATGATGCATAATGATAAAACTTTTTTTGTGTCTTGTCAATGCAAGAAATAAATCCACAACAACATGTTGCAGTGAGGTCTTGGTGCAGTGGGGATGTTGATTGCAAAATACTATTATTTTGTTTTAGTTTTTTTCCCTATTTTGTGCTATTGAATGATATTAGAATATTATAATTAAAACAATTAGTTAATACAAACTTAAAAATATTTTTACAAAAATAAAAACTACAGCAGAGTTTCTGTTGTAGTTTTTTGTTGTAGTGTGCTATTATATAGCGTTAACAAATCGTTGGAGGAGTCGATGAAGTTCGTCAATATCAGCAATGACATTTTGCATATTTACAAAATCACCATGTATTAATGATAATTGTCGTTTTAATGCATAAATGTGTTTGTTAAGCTCTTGCACAATATTGCTGTTTAGATCTTTTATTTTCCCTAGGGTACTTATAATGATAGTGTATCTTTTTAAGTTCTCTTTTAATTCACTTGTCATTATATGTTCCGTTATTACTTTTGGGTGTTCAGACTTACCAGTAATAATTGATATACTCTCTTGAAAATAGAGATTTTTCATGATTTGTTTTGTGAATAAATCATCTTCTCGTATGTCAGTTTGTTTCGAATACTTGTTGTTCATATCAGTAATTATTTGATGACAATCACGTAGAACAACGGAAGAATCTGTGATCAATAATTGTAAAGCCACTTTTTCTCGTACACGTATACGGAGTTCGTTCCCTAATAATGCACTAAGTTGTGTGACGGTGATATTTATTTGTTGTTCCAGAGTAAGCGTTGGTGTTTGAGTGGCGGCAACATCCATTGGTTGCTTGGGTTTGTCAAATGCTGCAATCATTACGATTGTTAACATAAAAAGCAAATATGCTTTTACAGCAAGTTGGGATGAAAATATATCATTTTTTTTGTGAACTTTTTCTTTCATTTGAGCCTCCTTGATATTTTATTGTTAAATTTACTTTGATTTGTTATTCTACTATTCTTACAAGATTCTGTCAATTGATTTATATTTATGATATAATATATTATATGAAACAAAAACAAAATTTTTCACAATTATTTAAACCACGTTCAATTGCGGTTATTGGTGCTAGTGGTACAAAGGGAAAGGTGGGTAATATGATTGCACACAATATTACAACTCATAATTATGAGGGTGATGTGTTTTTTGTTAATCCAAAACGTACAAAAATTTTAGGAAAGAAATGTTATGCATCGCTTAGTGATATTGGACAGGAAGTGGATTGTACAGTTATTGTTGTGCCGGGTCAATTTGTAGAAGCTATAATACGTGAGAGTGTTAATGTTTGCAAAAACTTTGTTGTTATATCTGCGGGATTTGGTGAAACTGGGATGGATGGACACAATAGAGAGATGTCACTTAATGCGCTTGCAATGGAAAAAGATATAAATATACTTGGTCCAAATTGTTTGGGATTTTTGACACCAAATATTGGACTTAATGCCTCATTTGCAGAAGGATTGCCAAAGGTTGGACGGACGGCTGTGATTTCTCAGTCAGGAGCGCTAGCTGTTGCAGTAATGGATAAGGCACGAGAAGAAAATATTGGTTTTTCATCTGTTATTTCAATTGGCAATAAGATGCATATTGGTGCTGCAGAACTCATCAAATATTTTATACAGGATAAAAATACAGACACAATAGCACTTTATTTAGAGGGTGTGGATAGAGGACACTTATTTTTGAAGGCAATTGCAGATGCTGTACATGCTGGCAAGAAAGTAATTGTGTTAAAAGCAGGTAAGACTCAGGCAGCTCAAGAAGCAATTGCACTTCACACAGGTTCACTTGCAGGAAGTGATGATATTTTTACAGCAGCACTAGAAAAAGTAGGTGCAATGCGAGCGGAGAGTATGAGTGAGTTTTTTGCACTTGTGAGATTTGCTGAGCACTATAAAAGTGAATTATCTGGCGTGGTACAAATAGGAATTGTTACAAATGCTGGTGGTCCAGGTGTCTTGGCAACTGATGTAGTTGCTAGTCAGGTTGGAATAAAAATGAGTAAATTATCAAGTACAACAAAATCTACATTAATTAAAAAGTTACCTCAAGCAGCTTCGGTTCATAATCCAGTTGATCTATTAGGAGATGCAACATTGGAACGATATGAAATTGGAATAAAAAAATTAATTACAGATGATACTGTGGATATAGTTTTGGTATTATTAACACCACAAGATCAAACTCCTGTGAATGAGATTGCTCAACTAATTATTGATTTACAACAAAAAACTAAAAAATTAATACTCACATCATTTATAGGTGGCGAGCGTGTGAAGACTGCAATTGATATGATGAATAATGGAAGAGTGTTACATTTTGATTCACCTCGTACAGCTATTATGGCTACGTCTACCTTTATTAAAAAACGAAAGGTTTATGCAATTACTAAAAAAGTAGTAAATAATGATAGAGCTGATTTTGTTAAAAATATTATTGATAATGCTGAGAATAGAAGCTCTTTGTACTTGCAAGAGTGTGCCGATATAGCACATAAATATGAAATTCCAATTAGTAACTTTTGGGATATCACAAAGGGATTGGATGCAAAAAGCAAAATTAAATATCCATGTGTGGTAAAAGTTGATAATCCAAATGTATTACACAAAACTGATAGAGGTGGTGTCATACTACCAATTAATAATCTGAAAGAGCTATATAGCGCACGTAAAGCTTTGTTGAACAGATTTGATGAGAGTGGAACACGCATAGTTGTACAACCAATGTTAAAAATTAAAACAGAATTAATTATTGGCATGAAAAGAGATCCAATTTTTGGGATTGTTATTGTTGCTGGATTGGGAGGCATTTATACAGAAGTTTTCAAAAAAGTTAATTTTTATATTGCACCTTTAACATTGCGAGAGATAAAACACACATTAGAAAATGGCAATATAGCATTTTTATTTGATGGTACTCGTGGTGAAAATAGCTATAATTTGAATTCTATATCAAATATTATATATAATATGGCATTATTAGGAAGTGAAAATCCAAAAATTATAGCAATAGATATAAATCCGCTTCTCGTATATAATGATGACACATCTGATGTGGCAGTTGATTTTAAGATAATATTATCTGCTGGCGCTCTATAGAGTTGTGGTAAATATAGTGAAAATAATATTAAATAATAAAAAAATATGACATTGCAAAATAAAAAAGCACATCTATTAGACAATACCAAGGAAGTGGATGATATTCCTGATATATTTGATCAGTATGGCTCTGATGATGCAACAGCTACGTCGCCAGTATCACAAAATGTAACACGTCCAAGGAAAGATGATACTAATAATTCCGATAGTGATGTCAATGAAGTAGTGTCGCAAGAATCTGAAAAAAAATGGGAACAAGATACGGATGAAGTTTCTGCAGTTGATTTAGAACAAGTTATAGCAACTGATGAAGCTGTAAATGAACAAGTTGTGGAGCGAGAAGTGCAACCACCGATAGCTCCGCCAAAGCCGGATGTTATTGAAGATGATGTGAAACAAACTCCTATAATCAATGAAACTATCGAAGAAGAAATAGTGAAGCAGGATGAACAACAGCCAATAGCTCCACCAAAACCAGATATTAAGCAGGAAAATTTTAAAAAAACAAAAGAAGACTTGCCACCAAAGGCACCTGTGCAGGCAGTAGCGCCTGTAAAACAAAATTATAATTCAATTTTGCAACAAGTTGATGAAAAAGTTGAAGTAGCTAAAAAAGGATATGTAGCACAAGGAGAGGAGTCTGTGTATGAAGCTTCGGCGTCAGCACAAGGTGTAAAAACAAAAAAAGAACAAGCAATCAAAAAAAGTTATGCACAGGAAAAAGAAAAGATTACTCTCAGAGAAATAAATATTGACCCCGGGAAAAAGACAATTATGATTGTTGATGATGATATTGATACATTGGAGATGTATGCAGATGTTTTTGAAAATGCTGATTATAATGTTATTCGTGCAGCAGATGGATTAGAGGCTATCAATTTAGTTGGTAAACATACACCACATGTAATTTTTACAGGTATTGTTATGCCTCGCATGGATGGATTTGCAATGATGGAATCTCTCAAACAAAATAAGAGAACAGCTGACATTCCAGTTGTAATTAATTCTCATTTAGGACGAGAGACTGACAAAAAACAAGCTGAAGAATTGGGCGCACGTGATTTTATTATACGAGGATTTACACAGCCTCGTGAAGTGTTGGAGCGAATTGGTGCATTGCTTTTGCGTAGTGAATACATTTTTCATTTTGATGCACATGGCAAAGAGGCTAATAAACTTTCAAAAGATTTAGGTGCCTCAAATTTCTTTCATTGTCCGAGGGGGCAGGAAATGGTACTAAAACTTAATGTGGTTGATGAAAAAGACCTTACTTTTTCAGCAAGGTTTAGTTGTATAGATGTATCAAAAGATAAAAAATAGCAAATTACAAATAAGCAAAAGATATGGTATAGATGCCACATCTTTTTTGTATGATAAAATAATATTTAGTAGATTTATAAATTCATTGTAAGATGACAAGTTTTGTGATATAATAATTTATTATTCGTTAAGTGGTTTTGTATAGAGGTAATTTAATTTTAAAATATATTAGGAGAGTGATGTCATGCATAGTTCTTTAAAAATAATTAATGGTAATATTACTTTTGTAAAATTTTGTAAAATTATTGATCAATGTGGAGGTCGAGCAAGTGAACGTGATGGTTTGCGTGGTGTATATGATTCACACAAGGAAATGAAAGGTCAAGTTACAATTGGAGATGCTACGCTTATTGCAAATACAATTGTAGCACAAGACTTAAATTATGAATGGTGAGAGGATGATATAATGAGATGGTATTTAAAAATAGCTATAGTAATTTCAGTATTAATTGTAAGCTGTGCGATAGTTTCGGGTGGCATATTATTTTATGCAAATATTTTGCATCAATTTAATTGGTCATACGATATGATTTTTATAACATTTTTTTCATTTATTGCTTTGATGGTTATAGGTGGACTAATATTTATAATGCCTTGGGATAAAGAATATGACATAAAATTGGCAGAAGGTTTGAGTGAAGAAGTATCATTTAATGAGGCATGTAAAATTGCTACACGTTGTCCACCAAAGTGGTTTTTGCAACCTTTTAGAAAGAAAAAGACTTAATGGATTTGACAAGAGATGAAATATAATTATTTTATCTCTTTTCTTTTGTGGTACAATATGTAGATATGAAATGGAATATAAAAGATAAAAAAGAAGGGAAAATCCAAAATGTTACATTGCATCCGATTATTGAACAGTTGCTTTTGCAAAAAGAGATTACAACAAAAGATGCAGTTGAAGATTTTTTTGCACCAAATTATGATGATTTACATGATCCATTTTTATTTCAGGATATGGAGCGTGTTATAGAACGTGTAAAAAAAGCGATTAATAATCAAGAGATTATTGGGATTTTTGGAGATCATGATGCAGATGGTGTCAGCAGCGCGACTGTGCTTGCAGATGGCTTGGAGATGCTTGGATTGAATGTTGATGTCTATATTCCTGATAAAATAACAGAAGGTCATGGTATTAACAAAACAGCAATTGATGAATTTACCAGTATGGGTATTACACTTATGTTTAGTGTTGACTGTGGTACGTCAAATGTGGATGAGGTTGCATATGCAAATTCAAAAGATATTGATGTAATCATTACAGATCATCATCATGCACCAGAAGTGCTACCAGATGCGTATGCAATTATAAATCCACAATTACCTGGTGAAACATATCCATTTAAATATCTTTCAGGTACGGCAGTTGCTTTTAAGGTTATACAAGCATTATTTAATAAAATATCCCCTGAAAAAACGGATCAATTAAAATGGTTTTTGGATGTTGTTTGTGTAGGGACTGTTGCTGATTGTATGCCACTTATTGATGAAAATCGAATACTTGTAAAGTATGGGTTAATAGTACTTTCCAAAACAAAACGATTGGGATATCAGGAGATGATTAATGTTGGCGGCATTGCTATTAATCAATCAAGTATCCCTTCAGCAAATACTGTTGCATTTCAAATGGCACCACGAATCAATGCTGCAGGACGAATGAGTCATGCAAAATACGCTTTTGAGTTAATGCGTGAAACTGATCGTTTTGAGGCTATAAAACAAGCGCAAATATTAGAACAACAAAATTTAGATAGACGAGAGATAACAGAGCAGTTAACTACAGAAGTTAAAAAAATTGTAGAAAAAAGTCACAAAGATAAGTCTTTTATTTTAATTTCTAGTGCAGATTATCCAGTAGGTATTGTAGGAATTATTGCAGGACGAATTGCAGATAAATATAATAAACCGACAGGTATTTTTACTAAATATGAGGATGAGAGTAGAGGGTCTTTCCGGAGTGTGGATGGTGTTCATATCATAGATATATTAAATGAATGTAGTGAACATCTTGAAAAATTTGGAGGTCATGCACAAGCTGCTGGTGCAGCAATTAAAAATGAGAATTTTGATAAATTTTGTGAAGTTGCAAATGTGTGTGTGGCTGAGCATGTTGGTAATAATGTAATTTCACCTGGCATAGATGCTGATTGTGAAATTTTAATTGAAGATGTGTCTCGAAAATTATCTACAGAATTACAAAAACTAGAGCCATTTGGAGAAAAAAATGAAGAGCCTATATTTGTAGTACGTAATTTAATTGTAACTGATATCCGTGCGATTGGTTCTGATAAAAAACATCTCAAAATGAAACTAACTTCACAAAATGGTGGTGTTGCGTATGATGCAATTGCTTTTGGGATGGGTCATATAACAAAAGTGGTATCTGAGGGTGATATAATTGATATTGTTGCTCATATACAAGAAAATGAGTGGATGGGAAATGTAAGTGTACAATTTAATATTGTTGATTTAAAGATTTTGGAATAGTGGTATGAGTTTATTTTGTGGTATAATATTAAAGAAGTAAATAAATATAATATAAAAAAATGTTTAAACACAATAAAAAAGGTTTTTTGTTAGGATTTTTTAGTATTGCTATGCTATTTTTAGTTTATGGCATTGTTGTAAATTTTGGTGATGAGGTGGATGCAATTAATTTTGTGGATAAATCAGCATCTTCAAAACCACCTATTCGTCAAGACATACCAATAAAAGATGATGTAGATGAAAAGAGGGAGATAGAAATTGTCGATGATGAGGATGATATTGAAATTGTTAAGGCTGATGATAAATTGGTAGATGATATTGTTGATGATGAGGAAGAGGATGATAAAAATGATAATATTGTTGAGCAAATTACAAAAGAAGTGCCTATAAAAAATGATATCACTAAGCCTGTTAGTGTAAGTGAAGATTTGGCAGAAGGTGTAAATGATACTGAAATTGTAGCACCTGCTATTCAAATTATTGAGCCTGCAAATAACCAGGTTATTACAACTAAAGTTTTTGATATAAAAGCAACTGTTGATAATGCGTTGCAAGTAGAAGGATATGCAAAAAAAGATAATTCTGATCAAAAAATATATCTAGGCCAATTTAAAAAAATAGATCAGTCCGTGTGGGTATTACCAATTGATGTAACTAGAAAATTACCAAATGGTAAATATGTAATTAGTTTTAAAATAAAAAATACTAATGGGGAGTATGCTGGCAAAGATTTAAATATAACTATTAATCATGCAGTTACTGCTATTGCAAAAGAACAAATATTATCTGACATTAAACAAGACATTGGTGTAAATCAGAATAAAAAAGATACAAAAGACAGGTTAGATAAAGTAGATGTAAAAGTAGTAGATACAGATAATGATGGATTATCTGATGTAAATGAACTTTTGCTGGGTACGGATCCGATAAATCCAGATTCGGATGGTGATGGTTATATAGATGGTGATGAGATACGAACTGGGTATGATCCATTGAAATTTTCTCCAGGTGATAAAAGTGACAAGATGATTTTTCAAAGTCCAAAAGAAAAAGGGGATATTAACGATGAATTTAAAGTGACAGATGCACAATTCAAAAAAGCAAGAGAAAGTGCTAATTATACCGGGCAAGATATTATTTCATTGAAGGGTGTTGCTATACCAAATTCTTTTGTGAATATTTACATATATAGTGATACTCCAATTATTGTAACTGTTAAAACTGATAGTTTGGGACATTGGAATTATGAGTTGGATAAAAATCTTGAAAATGGTGAGCATGAAGTGTATGTTGTATTAACAGATAACACAGGTAAGATTACGTCAAAGAGTAAAGCATTTAATTTCATTAAGACTGCTGAGGCTATTAGCCTAGAGGAGGCAGAAATGGTGAAGCAGCAGACACAGTCACCAATTGAAAAAAATAAAAGTATAAGTTGGATGTATTTTTTTGTAATAATTGTAACATTTTTGAGTTTAACAATTATCATAATTAGTAGAGTTAATAAAAAAATGAATAATGTTCATGAATAAAAAATCAATTTTATTTAAAAATAATACAATTATTTACTCAATACTATTGATTGTTTTTGTGACGATTATCATCTTTTTCAATACGTATTATTTTGTGGGCAAATTTCAAAATATTACGGACAAATTATTACAAGAAAAAGCTGTTTTGGTAGAGGATATTATTGGCATTATGATTGATGATGTAAATAATATCGCAGAAGTTGAGGCTGAAATTATAGAAATTAGCGAGAAAGATGATGAAATTTTGGATATTTCTATATTGCAAATATCAGAAGATAATGAAAAATTTCACAGAATAATATCTATTCATGAGAAAAAAGTTGATACAGCAGATGAAATTAATTTTTTGGCATGGCGTAATGAGGAAGGTGTTGCAATTTTAAATCAAGATCACGGTGAGCGGTATTGGCGTGTTGTAAAAACAATTAGAGAGGGTGAGGAAAAAGTTGCCCTTATAGAGTTAAAAGTTTCTTTATTGAATAGCGATAAATTTATTGATGCGGCAATTCGGCAGATATATATTGTGACTGTTATTGCATTGATCATATTGTTGTTGCTCATCGTCAATCATATGAGAATGTTTCAGTATGTACTCAAATCAAATAGGTTGGAAGAGTTGGATGAAATGAAAGACAGCTTTATAGCAATGGCGAGTCATGAACTCAAAAGTCCACTCACTGCTATTCGTGGGTATGCAGAGTTATTGAAGGATTCACTCAAACAGGATGATAAAATAAAAGAAAGTGAATCCATGAAAGAAAATTTACGGTATATTAATAATATTGATATATCATCACAGCGATTAACAGCTTTGGTAGAAGATATATTAGAAGTCTCTCGTATTGAACAGGGCAATCTTACAATGAATATTACACAAATTAATTTGACTGAAATTGTTACAAAAACAATTGAGCAATTAACTAATAATGCAAAGAAGAAAGGACTGAAGATTACTTCTGAATTGGGTGATAAAAATATTTTGGCACAGGGAGATTATGGACGTGTACAGCAAATCATTATTAATCTCGTTAGTAATGCAATTAAATATACACCTGAGGGCAGTGTGCGCATCCTGACAAAAGAAGATAAAAAGAATATATACATCATTGTGGAAGATACGGGTATGGGTATTTCTGCTGATAGCATGAAACATCTTTTCTCTAAATTTTATAGAATAAAAAATGAAAAAACAGATAAAATATCTGGTACAGGGTTAGGACTATGGATTTCTAGAGAGCTTGCAAGACGGATGCATGGTGATTTAACAGTTGAAAGCATGGAAGGCATTGGTTCTCACTTTATCTTAAAATTAAAAAAAGAAGCTTGATATACTGATTGACTGGGTAGTTTTTATGTGATAATCTATATTATTGCAGTTTTTTAACAATTATATATTAACCATAAATAGAGGTGGTAAACATGATTAAAGAAATTTATAGTCTTGCTATTGATGGCGGACCAAGTTCTGGTAAAAGTACAATATTAGCTAGTCTAATTGAGTTTTTCGGTGGATTGGGATATCCAACAGTATCCGTACCTGAAGCCGCATCAGAATTATTACTTAATGGTGTTATGCCGTTATCTTTTGCAAGCCCTTTGTTATTTCAGGAATATTTGATGGAAAAAATTCTTTTGAATGAGGAGTTTTTTGGAAGAGTTTTGCATTCTATGAATAATCCTTTATGTAAAGAGCATGGTTTAAAATTCTGTGATAGAGGCTTATTAAGCGGAAAGCCTTATGTAGGTCCTGGTGAGTATGAATTTCTCTTGAAATCTAAGAATATTAGCACTGAAGAGGCATTACATCGTTATAAAGCTGTGATGCATATGCGGACGGCTCCAGAAGAGTTTTATACTGTTGCCAATAATATTGCGCGTACAGAAACTTATGCAGAAGCTTGTGTCTTGGATAAGGGAAGTTTGGAAGCATGGCAAGGACATCCAAATATACAGATTATCGGTAATGATTATGGTAGTTTTGAGGGAAAGGTAAATACTGCAATCGGGGCAGTCTCTCAGTTGCTAGGTGTACCAAAACCATTGACAATTGAGCGTAAGTGGCGTGTGCGTAATATTAATTTAGCGCAAATACCTAATCCTGTGGTTGTACGCATAGTTCAACATTATTTATTGAAAGATGAGGGGCGTGTACGTGCTTGGATTCGTGATGGATCTACGACGTATTTTCATACACATAAAAGTGATGTGCCTAGCACAAAACGTGTAAAAGTAGAACGAATCATCTCACGAGCAAAATACGAACAATTGCTCAGGAAGGTTAATATGGAGTGTGCACCAATTGAAAAATGGCGAGCATATTTTACCTATAAAAATCAATATTTTAGATTAGATTCATTTCATCATGATATTGATCAAATTTTGGAAGTGCAGCCTTCAAGTGAACAGGAAGAAATTATTATTCCTCCATTTATTAAAACTGTTTCTGAGGTGACGGATGATTCGAAGTATTACAATTATAATATTGCCAGAGAGTTGGCAAAGCAAAGGAGACTGATATTATGAGTGCATTTGAAATGACAGAAGAACACTTTGTATTTTTAACTTCTATGGTTTTGCAAGGTGGTTCAATTAGAAGCGATCGATTTAGTCCTGCTCAGGTACAGACAGTTATAGAGCTTGTGGAGGGTAAATATCTTAGTCGTGAAGAGGAGGGTACCTGTTCTGCATGGGCTTATTATTCCATTAATGACCTTAGCTTAGAAGCTGTAAAAACTTATGGTCATAATGTGCTGGATGATGCAATTGCACAAGTCGTTGAGAGCTTGAAGGAAGGTGTATAAATGAATGAGAATGAAATGACTATAAATGTAAAGAGAGCATTAGATTTGTGTGCAGAATTTCCAGCAGGTTTTTCACCAAAAGGAATTAAAGCAACTAGTGCTTATGTTTTTGAAGCGGTCATGCCTTTTTTTGATGCATTGATTGATCAATATTTTATTGAATGCATTGATGAAGAGACATCCACATATAAAGTGACAAATAGAGGGCGGTACATACTTTCTATGCATGATTCTGATATTGCTGAGGATGTAATTTTGGCAAATAATCAGAAAAAGGCATTGATTATAATGTCCTTAATGAATGGCAAAATATCTGCAGCAGATAACTCTTTTAATCCTCATGAATTTTGTAATTTTGAGGATTTAATTACAAGAGGATTTGTGGTGACGGATAGAGATGCTGATAATTTTGAGCCTTTTACATTTTGGCTTTCGTCAAAGGGAGAGCGATTTGTGAAAAAACATTGTATTATTTTGTAGACTAATACAGAAACCCAAGTACGTAATACGTACTTGGGTTTTATTAATTTTCTTGTAATAAGTATCAAAAAAATATACAATATTAAATATAATAAAATATAAAATAATATGGAAAAGATAGTAATATACACAGATGGTGGTTCACGTGGTAATCCAGGACCAGCTGGTATTGGTGTGTGGATTAAAACACTTAATAAAAAATATGGTGAGACGATTGGTACAGCTACAAATAATGATGCTGAATATCAAGCGCTTATTTTTGCACTCAAAAAATGTAAAGCACTACTAGGAAAGCAAAAAGCAAAACAAGCTAGCTTAGAATGTAAACTAGACAGTGAGCTTATTGTGAAGCAATTAAATCATGAATACAAAATATCGAAAGAAAACACACAGCGATATTTTATCGAAGTGTGGAATTTGATGATTGATTTTGGTGATATTGTATTTGTACATATACCGAGAGAACAAAACAAAATTGCTGATGCAATGGTAAATCAAGCACTTGATGGAGAATTAGGACAAGGTGGGTTATTATAATAGAAAAATGACTCACTCTCTGTATAGAAAGTGAGTCATTTAGTTGTCTTGAGGGTTAAGTTTGAAAACGTTCGGTCAATACTTCAAATGACC
>JAOZNB010000102.1 GCA_029933995.1 Candidatus Moraniibacteriota bacterium
AATTATATACTTGCTACGCTTTAAACGCACTCACCTTTCTATGATGGTGGTTTTTGAGGATAATAAAAAAACACCTCATTTATTTTTGAGATGTTTTTTAAATTTTTATTATTGTCCTTGAGTATGCATTGGAGCACTTAGATCTGGAGAAGAAACGGCCTGAGTAGTACTATCTTTTTTTGGACCACCTGTTCCAAACATGAAAAAAATAATAAGTGCTCCAAGCAATCCTACAAGAGTTACTCCCATAATCACTTGTTTGCGAGTTACTTCCATAGAAGTATTATCTTCTATTAAATTTTGAATTTTCTCAATCATTTTTTTATATTATAGAAATTATAGTCGTGAATGTAATGGAACATCAACGGAACAATATCCATTAGAATCAGTCGCCCAACCCATTGAATCACATACTTTACCCAAATAAGCTAAATTACCGCTAGCAGATGTATCTAATAAATACATATACACACGTACATATTTATTATTATCTCCACCTGGTCTATAGACCATATATACACCGTTATCTTTATTATATGGACTAAACGCATTATCTTTTGTAGTCTCTGGCATTTCTGTTAAATATGTCAATCCTTTATATATTTTATTATCTGTAACTATATCACTCACACCACAATCATAACCAATATTACCCAAACACATCTCAGCATTACTTATCAAACCAGCTTTTACACTGTCAAATTGTCCAGCTGCCACAGAATCAGCAACAAGTCGATGCATTTGCACTGCATATGACTTATATCTATTTAATTCAGCTTTTTCCCTACCACTGTCAAGCATCATCAATATCATTGTTGACATAATTGCAATAATTGCAATAACCAACAATAATTCAATAAGCGTAAAACCTTTTTTTGTTCGCTGTAATTTTAACACGGAAAGATTTAATGTTTTGTATTTTTTCATATTTAATAATACATAATTAATTAACATTTTTATTTTTCACTTTTTAAATTATACCATACACATTAGAAATAGTAAAAAAATTATCCACAGTGTATTTTTTTAATTTTTTAATTTAGACTTTAATTCCATAAATGATACTATTCCCCCAACTACACGATATATTATTAGTGCAGTAAGTAATGCAGTGATGCCAAATAAATCATTTATAAATACTATCAATAAAAATGCTCCATATATTATCGATCCATACACAAATGACAAATTATATTTTTTATAGCCATCCCTAGATATACTAGATAACAGCCAACCGTATACTGATGCAAAGAAATGTACTGCAATATAAACTCCTGACAATACTACCCAATACCACCTGACTGGATATTGCGATCCATACAAAATAATAATTACCAACACTCCTCCACTAGCTACAACAATAAGTGGAATAAACGTTTTATAAAATAATATATTTACTTTTTTGAATACTGATTGCGTATTAGCACCTTTTTTACGCACAGCTGGAAAAAATACATTAATAAAAAGTTGCGTCATACGAGCTCCCACAATAACAGATGCAGTAAAATACACAGTATACAAACCACCAACACTCGCACCCAAAAATGCAACTACAATAATTTTATCCACATTTTTGATAATATTATTGACAATAGCTCCTACAACACCAAAAATATTATAATGAAAAACTGTATTTATGCACTTAGCTGTAGCACCTCGAATTACAAACATATTACGGACCAATACTCCGCCAAAAATTATAAACACAGCTCCACCAAAAATAATTGATAGTGCGTATGAATAATATCCTTGTTTACCAATAATCCAAAAAAGTGCTACCAGCAATCCCACTACGACAATAGATTCTATCATTTTTGATATTGCTTGTTTTTTGAACTTATTTTCTATTCGCAAAAATGCATCAACCATACGTTTAAATGCAAAAGTCAACCCCATGACAATTGCACTCACAAATGCAAATTGTGAAATACCCGGTGGTGATATAAACTGATACATACCTATCCCTAGAAATATAAAAATAACAATATTAATCAAAAACATTACATTTATTGATGATGTAATGCTTTTCTTTTTTTCAGAATTATCCGAAAGAAAATACAATGCCGAAATATCCAATTCTAATACAAAAAATAATGAAAATATTTGTGCTATTGAAAACACCACGGCGTATTTGCCATATTCCAGTGGACCCAAAACACGAGCAGCAATAATATTTGCAATAAAAAGAACAGAAAAAGCAACTATACCGCCAGAAAAAGATAGTGATGTATTTTTTACAAAACTCATTGTTCGCTCACCAGCATTATTTCCAAAGAAAAAATTGTGTCCACTATTTACGTAATCTTTTAATTTATTTTTTATAAAATCACTATTCATATTTTATTTACAAAATATTCATTAACTATAAAATTATACAATCTCTTACTATAATAACACATGTATTATTTATTTATAGATTTTAATAAAAAAAGACCGTATGATGTAATTACATCATACGGTCCAACGTACTAAATATATTCTCTATTCCTCCTCCCAGTTTTTTGCTTCATAATCATGAATTTGAGAGGCTCTCACAGCGAGATACAAGTCATAAGGATGCATATCAATACCCCCAATGTACCTACCATCACCTGAAAATAACCAACGAGATGACACAAATACTTCTACCATCTCCTGTTCAAACCAAGCAAATTTCATTCCTGGGCCGATAGAAGCGTAGCCACTATCCTTACCCCAGAGATATCCACCACCAATATTAAGTGTTGGTGTTAACCGAATATGATCTTCATCGTCCAGATAAAAATTATACAGATCCGTTCTCCACCACATACTTAGTCTGGTGTTGTTATAAGCATTATCTGCACTATTACCATCTGAATCAGTAAAACTGATGTGAAAAGGATCAATGAATTCACCACCAAACTCAGAATACATTGCATGGTCAAACATGTTCATCGTAAATGAATGTCTTGCACGCATTTCCCATTGCCATTCTTTTTGCAACGAGGTATAACCCCACTCAGGAGCATCAACATCAGTTCGCTGATGCAAGATACCTAACTCTAACATGCTCTCAGAGCCATTATCATGGTTATAGATTGTACTGAGGCCGCCGCCGACAACTTCCCAATCAGCTCTTGATTGCCAACCTCTGTCATTGGCTTTCTTACTATTTCCATTTGAAAATCTAGCATAGCCGCCGATATCAAACTTACCAACAGCAATTGGCTGTATTGCCAATTTACCACCAATACTGTTCCCTTGCTTATTGCCATCATGTGATTTAAAACCTTTCAGAGTAATCCGAAAGGTATCCACACTTTCTGACATTTTATGAAACGTGATTGTCTTTTGCTGTGACTCACTGTCTTCAGTAGCACATACCCCACTCGGGAATATATACAAAATACTGCCAAAAGCCAAACTTAACAGATATACTTTTTTCATGATGACTCTCCCATTCCTTGCCAAATTGCCATCAACTCTTCTACATCGATAGCATTTTTGTTATTATCATTGGTTTTTGGTGAACCCTTTTTTACTGTAACTCTCTGTCGCTTCTTCTTAGATGCTACAGGTTTTACAATAGAGGTTTTCTTCTTTTTTGGCACAACTTTTACTACTTGTGTTTCTTGTGCCACAGGACTTAAAACAGGGGCCTTTTCCGATTGTACCGGTTTTGATGATTGTACTTTTTTTGACGCCTTATTCTTACAAGCATCGAGTACAACAGTATTTGCACGCACAACGCGTGTATCATCTACATAAAGTGCAAATGCTGTAACTGGTAGTTGTGTTGAGGTTATTATGTGATACCACGTATGACTTTTATCATCATATGCAATAATCACATTATAATTAACTTTATACACCACTTCCCTGTCACCATTGATTTGTCCACATTTCCACGTTTGCGTATTCTGATTTTTCAAAAAACT
>JAOZNB010000103.1 GCA_029933995.1 Candidatus Moraniibacteriota bacterium
AAACTAATATAAAAAAATAAATAAGTTACTAGGCTTTCGCAGGTGTAACCTGCAGGATAGAAGCCACCAGCATCGCTGGTGGTCTTCACTTTATAATATGATAAAAATAATATTATTAAATAATAATATGTGTATGAAGAAATGTGTTGCAGAGTTTATAGGAACATTTTATTAGTCCTTGCTGGTTGTGGAGTAGTCGTATTTGTAGATGGTGAAGCGATGAATCAAATGTGGATGTTTGTTTTGGCACCAATTATAGGCGCACTTCTTGTAGCACTTGCATGGAAAGCGTTATCAAATAAGGGGGATAAAAAATAATTTAAAATATATTTTAAAAAGCTAGTCACAAATTTTGTGATTAGCTTTTACATTTACAATGCAATGTTATTTTTTTACTGATATGATTTTTGACATTGCTTCCCAAGTAAAAATACCAGAAGGTTTTTTAGTGTGATCAGGTAGTGTTATGGGAGGCAAGTGTCCACTGATTGCAATATTGCAAGCATGACACATACCATTTGAACCGATGTGTCTGCCATCAAATATTACTTGTGTACCAGGTACATCAGAAATACTTAACATTGCTGCTATCGTGTGCATCGGATTGTGTACATCATCAAATGCTACACCAATTACAGAAACGGTATCATTTTTTAAATCATAGCGTAAGTAAGAATCAACCATGCCTGGTAAATGTGCTGCCCAGCCAGCACCACATATGATAGTGGTTACGCCTTGATCAATTAAATTTGGGACAACATCATGTAAAAGATAATAATTGTGTCTGTGGATACTTGCTACAATAATTTTAGTTTCAGAAGATACTGGTGTGATAATTTCTATTTTACCAATATTTTCAGCTGCTCTTAAAATTGGTACAGCTGTTTCACATTGTACAAAGTCTGATGTTGAGCCAACGATAATTGCGATTTTTCTAAGGTCGTCCATGGTTTGTACTCCTTTTGTAATTGCTAGAGGTTTGTTGTGATAAAAATTACATATATATGTAATAGTGTTGATGTGTATCGTACATATGAAAGTATTTAGTGTCAAATTGATAAATGTGTTATTATATGAATGTTTGTTAAATTTATAATAAAAAATTATGCAAAAGATTATTTTTTATATTGGAGGAGGTATTTTATGTATAATAATAGCTATAGGTTTTTTGATGTATAGTGGATCACGAGAAGTACAGGAAGATACAAAAGATCAAGAACAATTAAATATTGCAGCAACTATATTTCCGTTATATGATATTGTACGAATTGTTGCAGGAGATACTGCCAATGTTAATTTGTTATTACCGCCTGGAGCGTCACCTCATTTTTTTGAATTTACTCCACGACAAGTTAGTGAGTTTGGCAATGTAGATGTTGCTTTTGCAATTGGTCATGGTGTAGATGATTGGACACATGATGCATTTAATGCAAATGATATAGAAATTATTACAGTTGATAAAGGTATTTCTTTGCGTGAAAATACAAAAAATAAAAAACATGCAATTGATCCACATTACTGGTTGTCATTAGATAATGGTGCAATTATTACTCAGACTGTTGCAGATACGTTGGCACAGAAGGATCCTGATAATGCAATAATATATCAACAAAATGCAAAAGAATTAATTACTCAAATTACACAAGCGGATAGTGAATTACAAAATAGTGTAGAACAATTGTCATGTAAAGATTTGATTGTTTTGCATGGGGCGTGGCATTATTTTGCACAACATTTTAAATTTAATATTGTAGGTGTATTTATGCCAGAGACAGGAGAGACGCCTTCACCGCAATATTTTGCACAATTAAATACTGCTGTAGAGGCTCAATGTGGAGATACTATATTTAGTGAGCCTCAATTATCTACACAGGCAATCAATTCATTTGTACAAAATAATAATTTAGATATTGCAACACTTGATCCAATTGGCGGCGTTTCTGGTCGAGAGACATATATTGACCTTATAGTGTATAATGTAAATACTATTATTAATGCACTTATTGATAATGAATAAACAACAAATAGTAATTTCAGTAGATGATATATCTTTGTCATACGGTTCTCAACACGTTTTAAATAATGTGAGTGTTGATATTCCAAAACATGCTATCATGGCCGTTATTGGTCCAAATGGCTCGGGCAAAACGACATTTCTTAAAATGCTTTTAGGACTTATTGAACCAGATAAAGGCACTATAAATGTACTTGGTTCAGAACCAAAGAAAGTACGAAATCGTATTGCTTATGTGCCACAACGCTTTTCTTTTGATCAAACTATGCCAATTACGGTTATGGAATTTTTAGTATTATCTGTCGTGAGTGTAAAAAAAGTAGATATTGATGATGCAATGGAACATTTTAAAATTACACATTTACAAAAAGCTATTTTAGGTACATTGTCTGGTGGGCAATTACAACGTGTTTTGCTTGCACGGGCATTTATGCAGAAACCTGATATTTTATATTTGGATGAGCCAGAGGCGGGTGTCGACATTGGTGGGGAACATGATTTCTATGATCTCATCAAGCATTTACATGATAAACATGATATGACAATCATTTTTGTATCACATGAGGTGGATATTGTATCACAATATGCAACACATGTCCTATGTCTAAATCAACAGCATATTTGTTTTGGTGATCCAAAGGTAATGTTAGATACAGAGACATTGAGTAAATTATATGGAACTGATATAGATCTTTTTAATCATAAACAAAAAAAATCATGATAGAAATTCTTTCATTACAATTTATGCAAAAAGCAATTATTGCGGGAATGTTTTTGGGTGTTATGATGCCTTTTTTGGGTGTTTTTGTGACATTGAAACGGATGGCATTTTTTGGGGATGGAATTGCACACGCTTCATTGGCTGGAATTGCGTTAGGTCTACTTGTTGGTGTTGCGCCATTTACAGTAGCTGTTCCATTTGCTCTTGCAGTAGGTGCGCTTATTTATTTTTTGGAACGGTATACAAAGATTTCATCTGATTCTGCAATTGGTACAGTTTTTACAACAAGTATGGCAGTTGGTATTATCTTGCTTAGTTTGAAAAGTGGTTATCAACCAGATTTAATTAGTTTTTTGTTTGGTAATATTTTGACAATTGGTGTGACAGACGTATGGGTTGTCGCAATTGGAAGTAGTTTTATCATGCTTTTTCTCATTGTATTTTATCGTCCTTTGACTTTGCTTATTATTGATCCTGTACAGGCATGGTTGCAACATGTGCGCACAGGTTTTTTGGAATTTGTTTTTTATTTAATAACTGCATTAGCAGTTGTCTTTGGTGTTAAAATTTTGGGTATTATTTTAGTTAGTGCTCTTTTAATAATTCCAGCATCAACAGCTAAATTATTTTCGCGTAATTTTGTGCAGTTAATAATGTATAGTATTGCACTTGGTTTTACAGCAGTTTTAGCTGGTTTATTTTTATCATATTATTTAAATTTGCCGTCGGGTGCATCAATTATCTTATTTAGTGCAACCTTTTTCTTTATAAGTGTAATCATAACGTCATTGTGGCGTAAATAAAATGATGAAAATAAAACAAGAAAATATTTTTTTCCATGAATTAGATGTTAATGAGATTATAGATAAAACTATAATTTTAGATATTGATGGTACATTAACATGTAGTTCAAAGAAAGAAATTGATAAAAATGTAGTATGTGTAATTAGAAAAATGCAGGAAAAAAATACAGTGTATGTTTTTTCAAATAATTACGACAAAAAACGTAATAGGGAAATTGCTGCAAGTTTGGATTTGCCATATATTGAATCACCACACAAAAAACCAAGTAAAAAAGTTTTAAATTATATTGAGGGTGAAGTATGCGATGTTGTTGCTATAGGTGATAAATATTTAACAGATGGATTGTTTGCACAATTTAT
>JAOZNB010000104.1 GCA_029933995.1 Candidatus Moraniibacteriota bacterium
CAATATACATGACACCTGAGATAGTAATTATGACTATACCTAAAATAGCAATTAATTTTACAATAAATTGTACAATTCCGTGTATACCTTCTGCAAAATGACAAATTGTACATGGATCTTGTCCCTCATTGCCACATGGCACTAAACCCTTTCCTGTTGTTGTAGCTGTTGTATTACCTGTATTTATTGTTGGATTAGATTGTTGATTTGTTTGGTTTCCTGGTGGGTTTGGGTTTTGTGCTGATGTTGTTGGTTGAACTGTTGGTTGATTTGGGTTTGTTGTTGAAGTGTTTGGTGGAAGTGTTGATGTTGTTGGTTGAACTGTTGGTTGATTTGGGTTTGTTGTTGAAGTGTTTGGTGGAAGTGTTGATGTTGTTGGATTTATAATATTATTTGTTGATGCAGTTGTTTGAAAACTGTATTTTGGATCGACACCAGCGTCTTTTAATAATTGTATATATTTTGCATCATCATCAAGATCACTAAAAAGATGCTTTTTTCCATCTTTTCCTACAAGAACTTTATTACCATTTGGATCAAAAGTATAACCAGCCTCTAAAAGTTCACCTATTCGCAATGATCTATTAAAAAATACGTTTTTATCATTTTTAGCCATGTCAGTAGACATAGCTAACCGAGACCTCATCCAATCACCATTTTCATCCTTGATAACATGTACATAGTCACCTTCTTCTTTAACATAAACCCAATTATTTGCCTTCAATTCTAATCCTCTTTGATATAATTTTTTAGAATATTCAGCATCCATATCCATTGCCGTATCACCTTGAAAGATACCCCCATTTTTTCCAATCATGCCATACGTATTGTATTTCCCCTGTTCTACATCACTAGCAATCAAAAATTCACTTGCACCAAAATTATCTGCAATTAACTCACCTCACCTCACTTCATCACTCTGTTCTCCTTTAAAACCATCCATCTTATAATTAATCATCTCATCATCCTCTAATTCATGCATGACCAATC
This sequence comes from Candidatus Moraniibacteriota bacterium, assembly GCA_029933995.1. GTDB lineage: Bacteria > Patescibacteriota > Minisyncoccia > Moranbacterales. The sequence continues at coordinate 991 of JAOZNB010000104.1, forward strand.
CGGTAATTGTATTATTTTTTGATCCATCTGGCCCCGGTAAATAAAAATTTCCATTCTCTACATCATACTCATAACCCATATTTATCAAAGTTTTGTATTGTGCCTTATCAGCTCCTATAATATTATTTTTATCTGAAACATCAGGACTACTTATAAAACTCCTTGCTTCATAAACGTCTATTTTTCCATCATCATTTTTATCATATCTATCTGATATATTTCCATTTAAGAATTCATTTGCAATAGTCGCTCCAGTATATGCAGTAGATGCAGATGTCCCTCCATCTTGTGTCACTGAGGTTGCATAAATATCTATCATTCCAGTTTCTCGTCCTGATGAATAGTCAATTATGCTATTATTATTATTTGTACTATCCAATGCTCCAACAGAAATAATAGAATAGTTATTTGCTTGATTATCAAAAAACTTACCACCCTCCATTCCAGCACCTTCATTACCCGCTGCTTTAACAACTATTGTACCGTCACTTGTTAATTGATTTATTGCATTTAACTGATCTGTATTGTAATATTCAACATTTTCTGCGCCAAAACTCATACTTACAATATTTGCTCCATCACTCTTTGCTACTGCAATAGCTTCTTGAATACGTTCACTAGAAAAATTTCCAGTTGCATTAGTTGCATTAATGGAATGTAATTCAACTTCTCCACTTTCTATTCTATCTTTTAATTTGTCATAATATATTTTTGACATTGTTGTACCATGTGCAGCCTCATCATTTCTAGCTAATCCACTCGTCTGATTACCTGTGTCATGCAAATGTATAGCATTCATTGGAATGCCTTGTCCCTCTATAATACCAGTATCTATAACATAAATTTTAACAGGTTCACCCTTCGTCATTCCAGCACTAAAAACCTGAATCGGTATTAGTACCAAAAATAACACAATAATAAATTTCATATTTGTTTTAATAAGCAATTATTTTTCCAAAAGTAAAATATTCATACAACACATCCACATCCATTTCACTTAACACACCTCTCTGAGCTTGTCGTATTAAATAATCCTCCAAAAATTCAGATTTTTGTGGTTCGTCAAAAAATGCCATTATTAATTCTGGATATCCACCATTTTTATGACCCACACTCCTTTGTGATAATATAGCAATTTCTGCATTTCGTACACCAAGTGAATCTTTAAATTTATCTGAAATTTTTGGAATAATGACATTGACTATATTTTCTTTTTGATCTTCTGACAATTCAGCCATTTTTTCAATCTTTTTGTCAAAATTATTTTTTTCAACATCATTATCAAAATGACTATTAATAAGTTCTGTAACATCTACAGTAAAATCTGAATCAGATATATCACCTATATTAATTCTATCTTTGCCATATGCACTTGATGTTAATAACATAAACCCTACAGTAACTATTATCAACTGTTTTGGATTAACATATTTTCTTGCTATATCAACAAAGTTTTTAACACCTTGTTTTAAAATGTTTTCTTTTTCTTCATCTGTTACATTATCCAAAAAATGCTTTGTTTCTACCAAAGCCTCTTCATGTGATAAATTTGTATAAATTAACTCAACCTCTTCACTGTTGAGTCCTGATATCTTTTCTAAAAAATCTAATTCCTCATTTATTTTATCAGCACTTTCAATCATCTTTTGTTTTTCAACATGATCTAAGCCCAAATGTTCAGCATTTTCTACTAATGTATTTTTCTTTCCTATTTCTTTTGCTTTTTCTGATAACTGATTAGTCATCATTTGATTCTCAGAATTTTTCATATTTATATTATATCATAAATAAAAAAATAGTGTTTTTAACACTGTTTTTTTGTTATTTCTATAACATTGTCTAATAGACATGCTATCGTGACTGGACCAACTCCACCTGGAACTGCTGAGATTGTAATCTCTCTATCTTTACAACTAGTAATATCAACATCTCCAACAACCTTATTATCAACTTTACTTATACCACCATCCACCACAACAGTGCCATCACTTATCAAGTCACAAGATAACATTTTTGATAACCCACATGCTGTTACTATAATATCTGCACTATTTATAGTATCTTGTTCCCTCTGATTAAATACCCTTTCTTCAACGCATTGTATAAAATTAGTTTGTGCTCCTTCTACATCAAAAGCATGTGTCATTATTTTATCAAAAACATCACTCTTTCCAACTACAACAACTTTTTTATCTTTTACGCTCTCAACTTCACTATCAATCAAGCTCATAATTGCATTTGGAAATACTGGATAAATACAATCTTTATTATTTAAAAACTTCTCTTGATTTATTTTATGAAACCCATCTACATCTTTATCAGGACTTACTAAATTGACAATTTCATCTGTATCTAAATGTTTTGGTAATGGCAACTGCACAATGATTCCATGTATATCACCATCATTATTCAAAAATTCAATTGCACTCTTTATTTCATTTTTTGAAATATCCTTATCAAATGTATATTTATGTAATTCCACACCAACCTCCTTTGCTGCTTTTTCTTTTAACTTCACATATAAATGTGATGCAGGATCATCACCTATTAATATCACAGCTAAATTTGGCTCAACATTTAACTGATCAACCACTTCTTTAACTGTTGCAAATTTCTTTACAGCAATTTCTTTTCCGTTAATTAATTTCATAATTAATATATTACTGACTTAACTTTTTCCACGCAATTTGAAATACTTCCTCACTCGTGATACATGTCGTATCTATTATTATAGCATCTTTTCTTTGAGGTATAAATTCTTCTATCTCATCACAAAATTGCTCAGCTCTCTCCATCGTAAGTAAACTATTTTTAT
>JAOZNB010000024.1 GCA_029933995.1 Candidatus Moraniibacteriota bacterium
TAAAGACTCTTTAAATTCAAGATTAATCTCAAGCGCGTTTGCCATCATGGTTGAGTCCAACTGATACTTTTGCATAAGTGTTTCCACTTTTTGCTCAGTAATACCAAACTTCATGGACACTTCTTGAACAGGAATCATTTGTGTTTCAGGACGAAGTGCAACGCCGTTAGGTGTAATAGTCATAATTATCTCCTTACCTTATTGTTAAATTTACAAATTCTCACTATCATTAGTGACTTATTATAATAGCATATTAGATGCCAAAAGTCAAGAGTTTGCACAAAAAACAAAAACCACTCTTTTATGAGTGGTTTTTTGTGTATACGAAATTTTCTTTGTAAGATTATTTCAATGTTACTGTAGCTCCAGCTTCTTCAAGCTTTCCTTTAATTTCTTCTGCCTCTTCTTTTGCTACAGCTTCTTTAACTACTACAGGAGCTCCGTCTACCATTCCCTTTGCTTCTTTTAGACCTTCACCTGTAATTGCTCGAACTGCTTTGATAACATTGATTTTTGAATCACCAACAGCTGTCAATTCAATATCAAATTCTGATTTTTCTTCTGCCGCCTCTTCTCCACCAGCAGCACCAGGCATAGCCATTGCTACAGGAGCAGCAGCTGATACACCAAATTTATCTTCTAGAATTGCAATCAATTCTGACAAATCAAGAACACTCATCTCTTCAATTTCTTTTACAATTTTCTCAAACTTCTTAGGAACTTCTACTACAGCCTTTTCTTCTTTTGTTTCTTCAGTCTTTTTTTCTTCTGCCATATTGTTATATTAAACTTATTAAATTAATTTATAAAAATAAATACTAAAATGATTTTATGCCTCTTTTTCATCTTTCACAGCTGCTAAAACTTGTACAAATGATCTCGGTACACCAGCCAATAGATTGACAAACCCACTGATTGGAGCTTGTAATTGACCAACAAGTCTTGCTCGTAACTCGTCTGTAGACGGTAATTTTGCAAGCGCTTGCACTTCTTCAAGTGTCATCAATTTTTCTCCGAGTATACCAGCTACAATACTGATATTTTCATTTTCTTTTGCTGTTTCGTGAATAATCTTTGCTGATGATACTTCATCAGATGATACACTCACTGCAATTTGTCCTTCTAACTGTTTTGGATCGATCTCAATATCATTATTTTTGAGTGCAATTGCAAGAAGTTTTTTCTTGATTACCTGAAATGTTGAACCTGACTCACGTAATTTTTTCTTAAGCTCTACCATATCATTTGCTGATAGACCTTTGAAATCTGCAAACACACATGCTGGTGCCTCTTTGATTTCATCCGTAAGTTTTGCAACGATCTCTTCTTTTTGTTGTCGCGATAGCATAACTTTATTATATTAAACGAAAAAATCCTGCGACCAAACGCAGAATCTCAATAATATAGAATATTAAATAATATATCTATAATTTTTCCTCACAAGGACTTAGACTAGAGCCTTGTTTCTGCGGACTTCGTATATGTTTTTTAAAATCTTTCAGTATATTAACGCACTATTGCGAAACTGTCAACTATTACATCTTCACGACCTTCTCCCAAGATTGGGAGAAGGTGCTAGACAGAACAAATGAGCGCTGTGCAATAATTATTTTTCTTCTTTTTTCTCCTCAGTTTTTTCTTCTTTTACATCTTCTTTTTTCTCTTCAGCCTTTTCTTCCTGTTTCTCTTCAGCACCTTCTTCTGACTCTTCCACCTTTTTCTCTGGCAATTTTACTACTCTTTTTTTACCTTCTATAACACCGTTTCTTACCAAAAGATTGTATACACTGTCAGATGGCTGTGCACCATTTGCAATAAAGTTTTTAATCTCATTTTCTTTCAAAGTAGTTTGTTTTGAATGTGGATCATAACTACCAACAATAGCAATGTGCTTTCCTGATGGTGCTTTCGTTTTTTCTTGCACAACAATTCTGTACTGTGCATGATTGTGTCGTCCAACACGATTAAATCGTATAACTAACATAAGTTTAACTTTTTAAATATATAAAACTAGATATTCACAAATATGTACTCCTGTGAAACTTTATATCTACCCTTGACGTAATTGCCAAATGAGCAAATATGCATGTGCTAAAAAGAATACCTAAAAAAAACTTTTTTGTCAACCTAAATTATATATAAAAAGTAGTTATGTTCAATTGAACATAACTACTTAACCCATATCACGTTAAAAAATCATTCCTACATCTTGTTATATGTACTGAAATATAGTTCTTTTTTTATTGTCAATAAAAAAGATGTCAAACTAACATTGCTATGTATAGTGACATCTTTTACTTTTATTAATACTATTTTTTATACCAACAAAACAATATATATTATCAAAAAACCTACTAAAAAATTTTCATTTTTCAGAAGCGCTCCTGCTAATAGAAGTGCAATAACATCTATAACATTCATTACTTCCCCCTCAACAAATTGCTACATCCCTCGATGCTATTGGACTATAGACCACAGCACGCTCAGCATTTGAGTCTTCGCCTATAATGCTCCAAAATTCTCGTATTACACTACGAATATTGCCCTCAATATTCTCATCATTAATATCAACAAAGCCAATCTTTAATGAACCCATCTCGATCTCCACTAACACGGATCCTTCAATGAGTCGTGGCTCCTCACCGATATCTACACGAAAAATACAAGCACTACCATTTGCCAACCTGAGTGCATATTCTGTACCAATCCTACTAACCACTGGCGGAATCATATCCTTCAAAGCTTGCACTACACGACCAAATTCTGCCGATGATCCCATAAAGCCAATACTATCACTGAATAGCACCTTCATGGCACACTCCTTTCATTAAATTTTAAACTACTATAAAATATCCCTTAAAGAACTTCCATTATTTATACACTATTTCTTATATTTTGTCAATCTATTTTTTGGATTAATAAACCAAAACATAGTCAAATTATTTCTTTTCTCCTATTTCCCCATCATTTTTTATCTGATCAAGCTTCACACTCAATAATTGCGTGATGCCATCATCACCCATTGTTACACCATAAAGCGTGTCTGCGTGACGCATTGTCTCTCTGTTATGTGTTATTATTATAAATTGCGTTCTATGAGATAATTCTGCAAAAATCTTTGCAAGACGTCGTGAATTTGCTTCATCTAATGCTGCCTCTACCTCATCTAGAATTATAAATGGCGGTGGATTGTATGAAATAATTGCTAAAAGCATCGCAACTGAAGTCAGTGAACGCTCTCCTCCAGATAGCAGTGACAGGTGCTTTACTTTTTTTCCAGGAGGTGATGCTACTATTTCAATTCCTACTTCTGTTTTAATTTGTATAGACGCCTTACTATGTGTCTCCATATTCTCATCAATTTCTTCATCTTGCAGTATTTCAATATCTATATCACCTTGTATTTCATCTTCCTTCTTTTTGCGAGGTGTCACATCTACATCTATTTTTTTAAGCTTTGCATTTCCGCCATTAAAAAGCATGCGAAAATATTTTGTAAATTCTATATTAATTTCTTTAAACGCAGACACGAAAGCTTTATGAATTTTGCCGTCCATTTCTTTTATCACTTCCTTGAGTTGTTTTATTGCTTCTGTCAAATCTTGTGATTCATTTGTCATGACATCAAATCTCTCTTGCATTTCTTCATACTCATCTATTACCATCGGATCAATTCCGCCAATCTGCTCATATTTAGAACGGAGCTTATAAACTTCCTGTTCCATATCTTCACGATTTTTCTCAACATCAATCTCATCTTCTGACAAATCCTGCGCTTCTATACCAAGCTCCTGACGAACTTCTGACACCACATCTTCCTCACGTACTTCTGTACGTGCAAGATTGATTTTTATCTCATTGAATTGATCTCGAATTGCATCTAGCAATCTCTGTTTCTCACGAAGTTCTTTTTCTAATGTAAAAAATTGTGTCCGTGCTTGCTTATCTGCTGCAACCGCATCAATAATCTTTGCATCTAATTTTTCTATAACAACACGAATCTCTTTAACTTTTTTTTCATGTTTTATAATTTCTGCATCTAATTGTGCAATCTTATCGTCATATACTTTTACTTTTTGTTCATAATCATCTTGCACCACATCAATCTGTTTTTTACCCGCATCAACATACAACCTATCTATTTCTTTGTGTACTTTTTTCAATTTTTTTACAATTTCTTTTACTTCACTTATTTTTTCAACTTTTTCAAGCTTATTGACTAAATCATTTTGCACAGAACGTATTCCATCCAATTGTTTTTGCACATAACCCAAATCAACAGGAATACTCTTTACTTTATTTTCATGATTGCGACGCTCCTTTTGTATTTCAATATGACCATCTGCAACAGCAATCTTTTTTTCTAATGATTGCAACTTCACATATACTTCACGTTTTTCTTTTTCATATTCTCCAATTTTTTCAGCATCTTCTACCTTCTTTGACTCCACCATTATCTGATCGCTCAGTGTGTCCACCTCACGTTGTGCATTTTTTAAAGTAATCCCAACATCTTGCCTTTGATTTTCTAGTTTTGTTTTTTCCAAATACAAATCATGCCATTTCATAGCAAAGTATTGTCTTTGCTTTTCTTTGAGCTGTTCAAATACTTCCTTACCCTGCTTTGCCTTATTTGCCTGACGACGAAGTGAACGTAAATGTGGAGTTACTTCTGTAATAAGTGCCTGCACTTGATCTAAATTATCTTTTGTTTTATCAAGCTTTTTGATTGCTCTCACTTTACGAATCTGAAAATGTTTCACACCAGCAGCATCTTCTATAATTGCTCGCCGTTCAATCGGCGTCGCATTCAAAATTGCATCTGTCATTCCCTGACCAACTACACAGTGACTCTCCTTACCAATTCCAGTCCGTGCCAAAATATCTACGACATCAAGCAACCGCACACGTGCCTCATTTACTAAATATTCACTCTCACCATTTCTATAAATTTTACGTGTAATGACAACCTCATCAAATTCAACTGGCATCGTATTGTCACTATTATCAAAAATAAGTGCAACACTAGCCATTGATAATTTTCCTTTTTTCTCAGAACCAGAAAAAATAACATCCTCACTTTTTTTGCCACGCAAGTTTTTCATAGACTGTTCTCCCATCACCCAACGTACAGCATCAGATATATTTGATTTACCAGAACCATTCGGACCCACAATAGCAGTGATGCCACAACCTTTATCCGCGTCAATATTACATTTAGGAAGAAAATCAAACTCAGTTTTATTTGCAAAAGATTTAAATCCTTTGATTTCTATTTTTTTGAGATACATAATTTAGTTAATAGCCTGCTTGCCAGCAGGCAAGTAAGTAATATATTAGTATTTTGATAAAGCTTAAATAAAACCTTAATGTCATTCCGTAAATATATATTTCTCCAAGAGCGTTTAGCGATTGATTAGAAATATTATTGTACGGAATCTTTCTGTATAATATCAACATCCTTTTAAAAAGTAAATTTTACTAGTCGAAATGATATTACTTAATATATACTAACATATACAAAACATCTTGTCAGAGCAAGAAAAAATAAGATTTCTCTAAGCAGATTTACTTGTTAAAGTGATAATACAATACACTCATTACCTAACCCGACTATTTGTAATGAAATTATTAGCAAAGTTAATTGTTCATGCTATAATACGAAAATATGGATATAATAAAAAAACAAAAAAATAAGCCTCCTAAATCCTCCTTCCCTATGCACAATACTGTTTCACATGAAATTCTAAAGCCTACGCAAACTCTTGATGAGTATTTAGCAAATAAAAATTCTCAAAAAAAACCACTAAAAAAGAAGATCCCTAAAACAAAACAAAATATTTCTCTCGGACAAAAACTTTTTTGGGCTTCTTTTATTTTATTTATTTTAAGTATTTTTATATCTGCCACATTATTAATTTTTAAAGCAACAAATACCCTAGAGAGTATATCTGACAATGGACAAAAGCACTCCTTCATCAAAACATTTACAAGTATTGCAAATCCCACTTCTTATAAATCACTAAATGGTTTTAAAGATGGTCGCATAAACATTCTACTTCTAGGCAGAGCCAATACACACAAATCAGGTAAGGACCTCACAGATACTATTATGATTGCTAGCATAGATACTACCAATTATACAGTTGCTCTACTTTCATTGCCTCGTGATCTACTTGTTTCAACGGGATCTTTTTATTCAAAAATTAATTCATTATATCAAACAGGGCTTCGGAATGACGTTGGTGCAAAATACATTACAGAATCTGTACAAAAAATAACAGGGCAAGATATTCATTATTATTTTGTACTAGACTTTGAAGGTTTTATAAATATTATTAATATCTTTGGAGGGATAAATGTTGATGTACCTCGTCACATAAAAGATGAACGATATCCTGGACCTGGCTACAGTTATGAAACATTTGAAGTGTATCCCGGACTACAAAAATTTGATGGTGCCACAGCACTTAAATATGCACGTACTCGCCATGACGATATCGAGGGAGATTTTGGTCGTGCAAAAAGACAGCAACAAGTAATGCAGTCAGCTCGTAATAAAGCTTTTTCACTTGGCACTATCATGAATATTAAAAAAATGAATGAATTATTTGATACGCTTGGTGAACACGTACACACAAACATTACGCCAAATGAGATAGAACCCTTTCTCATGCTTATTAAAAAAGTTGATACACAAAATGTAACAAATGTTGTAGTTGATGCTTGGAAAAGTGACAGCTTGCTAATTTCTGCCAGATATTATGATGAACATGGTGGCATTTCAGGGCTTGTTCCTCGCATTGGTAATTATAAGGAAATACGTGACCGTGCTGATAATATTTTTAATTTAGACAAAATTAAACAACGTCAAGATGAAATTCTAAATGAAAATCCTACAATTACAATTGTAAATGCTACCAAAAATACCTCTCTAACAAATCGTGTTAAAAAATCACTCAAAATACTTGGCTTCAATAATGTAATAGTTGTCAAAAATAAACATGGCTATACAGATAAGACAACTGTATCAGACCTTACAAAAGGAACAAAACCTTTTTCACTAGATGAATTACTTAAAAAAATTCCTGCAACAAAAGTTGCAACATCAAAAACTGATGCTGATATGGACTTTATTATTATACTAGGTAATGATATTGTAGATATATACACATATACAGAAATTTCTCGTGAAGAATTAGAAAATGAAAATGTAAAGAATGATGATAAATAACACTGCTTCTGACATTGTCATCTCCGCGAAGGTGAAAATCCAAAACAATAGCACAAAGATTTATTTAAACGACCAATGTCCAACCTTAGATTGTCTACAGGTTGAATCCTTACTACTCACTACCTACTAATACACTAAAATACTAATAATTATGAAACTGATAATTGGACTCGGAAATCCTGGCACAAAATACGGCACAACCAGACATAATACTGGCTTTATTTTTCTTGATGTTTTACAAAAACAACTTAAACTTCCTGAATTTACCAACAACAAAAAATTTCATGCAGCTATATCTGAAGGATTTAATACTACACAAGAAAAAATAATTCTTGCAAAGCCACAAACTTTTATGAATAATTCTGGACAAAGTGTGCGTGCACTTATTGATTTTTATAAAATTGAACCTGAAGATATTATTGTTGTTGCGGATGATCTTGATATTCTAATCGGAAATTATAAAATCTCAAGAGACACTCGTGCGGCTGGTCATAATGGAATTCAAAATATTATGGATAATATTGGAACACAGAACTTTACACGTATTCGTATCGGTGTAGAAAAAGCTGGTGGCAGATGTGAACGTGGTGAAATGCCTGGAAATAAATTTGTACTTCAAAGATTTACAGATGACGAAACTACACTTTTACAAAATACGATACAAGAAATTTTAAAAGAATTCTAATTAAGTTTTGTTACAAAATAAAAATCACATTAACATAGTTATGTTAATGTGATCCTCGTGGCACGTCTGCATAAGCATCTGCCAAACACTTTAGTATGAAAATGGCATTACTTTCATCTGTTAATATAATATTACCATCAAAATCAATAATAGCCTCTAATCCATTCATGAGTGCATCAAGTGTACGTGCAATATCTCTGCGTGATTGACCTCCTCCATGTTGTTTTGAATATTCACGAATATATGACTCAACATCACCATTTGTAACTCTACAGGCCTTTGGTGTATCCTCAGCATCTAGTATAACCCTCAAAGATACATTCATCTGCGATAAATCTCCAACAAACAAAATTGCATCGGCAATATCAGCACTTATTAAACCTTGTTGAGATAAACTTTTGTCAACACCATGCACATTTGTACATGATGTCATAAATATCATACATATTATAAATATCTTTATCAAAATGAAATCCTCCCCACTCAATCCTCTTCAATGATTTTATCCTTATAAATTCCTATGTCATCTAAAAATTGAACTTTGATATTGGAATACATCATCTTTTCAATTTTTTTGATATCAGTCGACGTATCTTCAGAGCGAGTTATGATAAGTGACATCTGTCCACACTCTTTAGTTAAGTCATTTAATACTGGCAAAAAATCACCGTCACCCGCAATAAGAACCAAGAGATCACAGTCCTGTGAATACTTGCGTAAATCACTACCAATTTGTGCATCCATATCAACTCTTTGACCCTCACGATATAAACGCTTTACAACATTGTAACCCTGCTTTGTCATAAAATGCAAAAATTTCTGTTGCTCCTCATTTGATTCGACTCCCTCAGAGTCAACTACTACATTTACATAAATATTTTTGACAATAATTTCAGGTTGATGTTCCTCATACGTCCGCAACAAGTGTTGTATCAGTCTGATGTGGTCAATCCCCCAAAACTGAGAGTTTTGTCCATCATTTAAAAGCCCTATCCTCAACATTTATACTCCTCCTATTTCAATATTAAAAAATAATACTGTTTTTTTAAATAACAAAATCAGTATAAATTATACAACCACGATTCCGACCACAGAAAATGAATCTCAAATTATGAAATTCGACATCCTTTGTGATATATAGGTAAGGAGGAGATAACCTAATACATCAGATGCTGTGGACGGAATCGTGATTATATACTAATCTGAAAGTAATATAGAACCATAACAGAAATATTAATTTATGTCAATGCAAAACTCAGACCATATTTATATAAATGCGTTCAATTTAATCTCCGGGATTGGACCTCAAAAACTTTATTATCTTGCTCAACACTTTGATACTTTTGAACATGCTTGGCAAGCAACTACTGATGAACTCATAGTCTCTGGATTATCTGGGCAACTGAGTAAAAAAATTACAAATGAAAGACAAAATATAAATCCTAGTGAAGAATTTCGAAAATTACAAAATAACGACATTCGGCTTATAACGGTACAAGATAAATATTTTCCAAAAAAACTAAAAACTATTTTCTCACCACCCTTCTTACTATATGTACGTGGTAATATTGAAGCACTAAATACACCATCTGTCGCAGTGGTAGGCTCACGCAAAATTAGCGACTACGGCAAGCATGCTATCACATCTATAATACGTGATATTGCACGTTCTCAAATTACAATTATATCTGGATTAGCACTTGGCACAGACGCACTTGCTCACCGTGAAACTCTCGATGTAAATGGTACAACTATAGCAATTCTAGCTGGTGGAATAGATGATAAAACTATCGCACCACGCACACACGCAATCCTGGCAAGTCAAATACTTGAGCACGGCGGTGCAATCATCTCAGAATATTCAATTGCTACTCAACCAACTAGAGGTACATTCCCTACTCGCAATCGCATAATGGCAGGTATGACAGATGCAACTGTCATAATAGAAGCAACTCAAAAATCAGGCACACTAACAACAGCTGGGCACGCTCATAAATTTGGACACAAATTATTTGCACTTCCAGGTTCAATTTTTGCAAACAATTCTGTCGGACCAAACACACTGATAAGAGATGGGAAGGCTAAGGCACTTTTATGTGCTGATGACATCTTGTCTATTTTTAATAAAAGAAATACACACAAAAGTAGTGGACGGACATGTCCATCCACTACACTGACAAAGCATCAAAAAACTTTGTACACAACAATAAAAAAACATCCCGACGGTGCACAAATAAATATACTTATAAAAGAAACAAAACTCGATGGCTCCACAATTTCAAGTGAACTAATAATGATGGAAATTGCTGGAATTGTGAAAAATATTGGGAATCAAACATATATTTTAATACATTAGCCTGTCTGCCGATGAGGTGGATAATTTGACATATTAGTAAGTAATTTAAAAAACCACTGACAGAGCATTGCTCCATCAGTGATTAAACTAAACTTATTTTTCATACGAGATACGCAAATCCGAACTTCCGTCATATTGCATTTTTACTACAATATTGGATATGTATACATAGGCGGGTTTATCTTTGTAAATACGAATTGTACTATATCCCCGCTGGTACATACGTATTGTTGCATATTGTCCATCATACGCAATAAATTGACCCCTATCATTTGCACCAATTCTATCAATAGCGGACTGCCCTAATGACAATATTTTTTGAATGGGCCTATCTGCCTGTGCAACTGATGCCAAAAACAATAACACAAACAAACAGCTAATAATAACTTTTTTCATAATAAACTCCCTTTGTTTATCGAAATTTGAGATAATCATCAAAACGAAATCTTGCTCTGATGAAAGGACCCATTAAATGACTTCTATAAATTTGCATTGCTAATAAATTCTTGCGATGTTCTTTAGCGCGTGCTAAATGCAAAATAACTTTTTCTCCCGCATTAACAGTCGGAACTCCTGACTCACTATTTGCAACCCAAAATTTCTCACCGTTCACAACAAGCCTCAGACTTGCAGACTTAGAATGAAACTCAGTTTCACTTTCCTTCACAAAACCACAAACTGATTCAAATGGCTTGTTCTCATCCTCAGACGATCTCAAAGAATACAACTCTGTAACCTTCATCTTTTTCTCTCTAAAAAGGGTTTATGATTTATTTAGCATGGCGATGGTTCTGGCTCCACTTCTGGAGACAAAACTTTTGTTGCTTTTTTCTTCATGTTTTTCAACCATACTTTCAACTTGCTTTGACTCGGTGGCAATGGTGTACAAGAAATAAAATACAAACAGATTGGAACCGTGCTAACCATAATATCTGGTAATATATTTTCACCTAAACCTCTAGTTTTTACTATCAAAATCAAAAGTAAAACAAAATTCCAACCACTTAAAACACTATACATGACTCTACTCATAAACAATGTCTTTATTCGTTTATTTACATGTTTATGTCCTTTTGTATATCTTTTTTCTAATTTAATACACAACTTATCAATGCCTAAAACAAAAACTAGCATAAATAACCAGAACACACTTTGAAGAAAAATAATCCATGCATATGCATCTACTTTAAAATTTATAATAATATTTATTGTCATAGCAATAAATCCTATTTTCAAAAAAAATCTAGTCCACCAAAAATTAGTAAGACCAAAAGTATTTTGTGACCAAGTAGAAAATTTTTGGAATACCTTAGATAATATCCACAAATCTCCAAATACGGCTACATTCTTCATAAATATCTCTCCTCTACTTTATATAATATAAAATTGTTAATTTACTATTTTTTAACCAAGTTTATTGGTTTATAACATTAATATAATTACACATCTTTGTTAACCAAAATTTGACAAAATAATACTTTGATTGTATTTTGTGAAATAGGTATCATCTCTGCTGAGCCCAGAACCGTCTGGTGTTGGGTGGAAGTAAAAATGACAAGAATACTAAATTACAACTCATTAATATAAAAAAACATGAAACTACTAATAGTAGAATCCCCGACAAAAACAAAAACTATCAAAAAATATCTTGGAGTTGGTTATAAAGTTACTTCTAGTGTTGGCCACATCCGTGACTTACCTAAATCAAATAAAGAAGCAATCGATATTGAAAATGATTTCAAACCTCATTATGTTATTTCAAAAGGAAAGGAAGATGTCGTAGCTGAACTCATTCGACTTGCAAAAAAAGCAGATGAAGGAATTATACTCGCAACCGACCCCGACCGTGAGGGAGAAGCTATAGCATGGCACGTTGCTGAAATTTTGAAAGATGCAGGGATTCCAAAATCAGACATGACTCGAGTTACCTTTAATGAAATCACAAAGACTGCAGTTAATGAAGCTATGAAACACCCAACAAGAATTGACCAAAATCTTCGTCGTGCCCAAGAAGCTCGTCGTGTACTCGATAGACTTGTGGGTTATGACCTCTCAGGAATTATCTGGAAAAAGGTACGATATGGACTCAGTGCTGGTCGCGTGCAATCCCCTGCTCTCCACATACTAGTGGAACGTGAAAAAGAAATCCAAGCATTTATCCCAGAAACATATTGGAATCTAAGTGCTGATTTTAAAACTAAAAGTAAAGATGCTGTAACCCTTACATGCAAAGAAGAGCCTCGTGAAAAAAAAGAAGTTACCCGTATTGAAAGAGAAGCAAAAAAAGGAAAATGGATTATAAAAGATGTTAAAGAAACAACAAGAAAGAGAAAACCGAAGGCACCTTTTACAACTTCAACATTACAACAAGCTGCTTCATCGAGATTTGGTTTTTCTCCGTCACGTACAATGCGTACAGCACAAAAATTATATGAGGGTGGACATATTACATACATGCGTACTGATTCAACCACTCTGTCCAAAGATGCGCTTAAATCAATTAAGAAAACTATCACAGAAGAATTTGGTGCAGACAAACATGAATTCCGTGTATTTAAATCCAGAAGTAAAAACGCACAAGAAGCTCATGAGGCAGTACGTCCATCTGATGCATCAAATGATAAAGCTGGTACAACAGATGACCAAAAGAAATTGTACAAACTAATTCGTGGACGTGCGATTGCTTCACAAATGGTGGATGCACAAACAAAACAAACTCGCATTATCGCAAATGTTGAAGGTGATAAAGTGCCAGACTTCACAGTTACTGGTTCACGCATTCTCTCACTTGGTTGGCTAGAAGCTGATCCGGGAGCGCGTGGTGAAGATACAGAAGTACCAAAGGTAGAAAAAGGTGAGAAATTAGATTTGAAAAAATTTCATACTGAAGAGAAAGAAACTCTTCCACCATCACGCTACAGTGAAGCTGGGCTTGTTAAAGAGCTGGAAAAACGTGGAATTGGTCGTCCAAGTACATATGCAGCTATCATCCGCACAATTCAAGACCGTGGCTATGTAGAAAAAGAAGGAAGCGCCCTTAAACCAACTGACACCGGCGAGGTTGTAAGTGATTTTCTATGGGCTCATTTTGAACAATATATCAATGATTCTTTTACTGCGGAAATGGAAGATAAGCTAGATGAAATAGCTAGAGGAGAAAGAGAATATACCAAAACAATTACTGAATTTTACAAACCATTTACAAAAGAAGTTAAAGCAAAAGAAAAATTAAATAAAGCAACGGACCTAGGTGATGCTGACCCAAAGATGAAATGTCCGAAGTGTAAAGGGAAAATGATTATTAAATTAAGTAAAAATGGTAAATTTCTCAGCTGTAAGAAATTTCCTGATTGTGATGGCGCTAGAACGATGGAAGGAAAAGAACTCGAGGGACCTAAAGAAACTGGTGAAAAGTGTCCGAAATGTAAAGATGGAAAACTAGTAGAGCGTGATGGTAAATATGGTAGGTTCATTTCTTGTCATAATTATCCTAAATGTAAATTTATCAAAGAAGATCCAAAAGAAGCAGCTAAACGAAAAACAGGCGTAAAATGTCCAATGTGCGAAAAAGGTGAAATGAGCGAACGAAACGGACGCTTCGGAATATTTTATAGTTGTACAGAATATCCAGACTGCAAAAACGCAATCAAAGCAAAGCCAACTGGTAATTTTTGTAACTACAAACGAGAAGAAAGAGGTAATAAAAAATGCGGAGCACTGATGATGGAAGGAACAAAAACAATCCCTGAGCGATGTTCAGACAAAACTTGCCCAAATCATCGTCCTGATAAATTAGAAGGTTACAAACCAGAAAAGAAGAAGAACTAAACCACTCTGGACTGAAAGTCCAGAGGTTTTTTTATCTGGAATGAA
>JAOZNB010000105.1 GCA_029933995.1 Candidatus Moraniibacteriota bacterium
AGTTCTTCACGTACAGAAGTTGATTTAATTATTGAAGAATGTGGTATCATGGATAATTTTGCAATTACTATTTCTGGAGATGATGTGCAAAATGGGAAGCCTAATCCAGAGCCATACATAAAAACTGCAGAGATGTTGCAAGTTGATCCTAGTGAATGTGTTGTGATTGAAGATTCTACTAGTGGTATTAAATCTGCAATAAGTGCGGGATGTTATTGTATTGCAATTACGACAACACATGATAAAAATATGCTAAGAGATGCTAATATTATTATTGATAAATTTAGTGAAATTAATAAAGATTTAATTAATAATATAAATTAATGATTATAGATTCACATGCACATGTACATGATGAAAAGTTTGATGATGATCGTGGAGATGTTATCAAGAGATCTTTTGATGGTGGCATGGGAGCTATTATTACGATTGGTACAAATGAAAAAACTTCTCATGATGCGATTGCAGTTGCAAAAGAATATGAGGGAGTACATGCAACTGTAGCACTTCATCCATTACATCTTTTTGATGCGTACACTGACTTGGAGGAAGAAGAAGTCATGGAAGAATTTGATTATGATAAATATTTGGCGTTGGCTCAAGATGAGGACGTAGTAGCTATTGGTGAAGTAGGACTTGACTACCATCATTTTAATGAGACGCATGATATAGAGAGAATTAAAAAATTGCAAAAACAGGTATTCACAGAGTTTTTAAAGATCGCAGGTGAAGTGGAAAAACCACTTATCATTCATTGTTGGGATGGGTATGAGGATGTTTTGGAGATTCTTAGACAAAACCCCCTCTGCCCTACGGACATCTCCCCCTTAGAAAGGGGGAGAGGATGTCGGGGCGTTATTCATAGCTTTATCGGGAGTTGGAAGACTGCACAGAAGTTTTATGATTTAGGTTTTAAAATTGGGCTCAATGGAATTATTACGTATTCAGAATCATATGATAAATTAATTCGAAATAGTTCAATTGATGATATTTTGATAGAAACGGATTGTCCATATTTAACTCCAGCGCCATTGGAACGTACCAGCAGAAATGAACCGTTGAATGTAAAGTATGTTGCGAAAAAAATTGCGGAGGTTAAAAATATGACAGTTGAAGAAGTGATTGAAATTACATCAAAAAGTACAAAAGAGTTATTTGATATATGAGTTATTTGTTATTTCCGTATTTGAGCAAGCTCGAATATAAACTCCAGATGGCATGACAATTGAGGTGATTTCTTCTAGGTGACAATAATACACTATATATAGTATGTTTTTGTAATATTTAAACACAATTAGTGGTGTTGACGTAAAGTTGTGAGATGGTACAATTATAAACCCTAAGTAAGTAATAATAAATATATGGCAGAAGTATTTGGAGAAGATGTGATGTTTGATTCATGTTTTAATAACCAACCAGTAATTGGTGAAAAAGTGATTGACCGTGAGTTTATGGTTTATCAATCAAGTAAGTTTACAAAGAAAAAACTTTCTTCACTTTATAAGAATAAGTGGCTTGTGCTTTTCTTTTATCCAGCAGATTTTACATTTATTTGTCCTACAGAGTTAGAAGATCTTGCAGACTCTTATGTAGAATTGAAAAAAATGGGTGTAGAAGTTGTAAGCGTATCAACAGATACAGAATTCACACATAAAGCATGGCACGATACTTCAAAGGCTATTGGTAAAGTAAAATTCCCAATGGCAGCTGACCCAACAGGACAACTTTGTCGTGACTTTGGAATTATGATAGAGGATGAAGGATTGGCACTACGTGGTACATTTATCATCAATCCAAAAGGTGAATTGAAAGCAATGGAAGTACATGATAATAGTATTGGACGTGATGCTGGTGAATTAGTACGAAAAATTCAAGCAGCACAGTTTGTAGAAACGCATAAAGGACAAGTATGTCCTGCAAGATGGACACCAGGAGAAAAGACTCTTAAGCCAGGTATTAATTTGGTTGGTAAGATATAACAAATCATGTCATTCCAGAAAATTTTATTTGTTTCAGAACGTCTAGTGATGAAGGACAAATATATTTATCAGGAATCTTTCGTAAGAGGTAAGCTAGCGTGTTAATATTATAGAAAAATTCTGGATAATGATATTCTTTAACTAATTGCTACGCTCTTGGAAAAATATACATTTCTGGAATGACAAATCTGAAAGTTTATATACAAATAGGGGGCATCTGCATAATTACGGACAGTTGCCTCTTAATTTGACCCTTAAAACTAAAAAATGAAAAAATTTTTAAAGATAAAATTACAAAATTAAATAAAATGTATGGTATATGTGAGATTACTCACTAATATACTAATTACTAAAATACTAAATAATTATGACAATCATAAAAATACAAAAGAGAAATAAAGATATTGTGAATTTTGATAGGTCTCGTATTGAGCGTGCAATAGATAAGGCATGCTTTGATGTGGGAGAGACTGACAAGGAATTTATTACACCGCTTACAGATGAAATTATTAATGATTTAGAACGTTCTTTTGATGAGGATTGTCATGAGCAGACACCTACAGTTGAGGATGTGCAGGATATAGTAGAGCGATACTTGGTGAGTGCAAATAAATATGAGGTTGTGAAGGCTTATATTTTGTATCGAGCACAACACAATGAAGAACGTAATGAAAAGGAACAAGAACTTAAAGAACAATTTGAACAACATACTTTAAAGGTCAAAAAAGATGGTGATATACGAGAAAATTTTGATATCAATAAGATAAAGAAAGTACTTGATAGGGCAACGATTGGATATAAACGTCAATGTACATTTAAAGTTTTTATTGAAGCGTTCAAGAGAAATATTGTAGAAGATATTAAGACATCAGATATCAATAAGTTGATGGTTAAAACTTGTATTGATTTAGTTAGTGTAGAAAATATCCATTGGCAACATGTTGCAGCACGTATTTTTGTAAGTAACTTGTATAAGCACGCAACGAGAAATCGTAACATGTCGATGAAGGAATTATATACACCAGAAGCATATAAAGACTTATTCGATGAATATGTAAAAAAAGAATTATATTACAAAGATTTTTATAAATATTATTCAGAAGAGGATATTTTAAAAGCTGGAAAATTACTTAGTGAGGACACAGATAAATCATATGAATACACCACAGTATTGTCATTGGATAAAAGATATTTACTTAATCCAAATGGTATTATTAAAGAATTGCCACAAGAGATGTACATGTCTGTTGCACTTTTTCTAGCTATTCCAGAGAGTGATGAAAATCGGTTTAAGTTTGCGATGAAGTTGTATAAACATTGTTCGAGGCAGCGAATTTCATTACCAACTCCAACATTATTAAATGCACGAACAAATTATAATCAGTTATCTAGTTGTTTTAAGGCAAATGTAGATGATGATCTTCGAGCAATTTTTCACAGCTTTGAAAACATGGCACAAATTTCTAAATTTGGTGGTGGTGTAGGTGTTTATTGGGGAAATATACGGGCACGTGGAGGATCAATTCGTGGAGTACATGGTGCTTCAGGAGGTGTTAATCCATGGATAAAGATTGTAAATGATACAGCGATTGCAGTAAATCAACTTGGCTCCAGATTGGGTGCTATCTCAGTAACTCTCGATGTGTGGCACTTGGATATTCATGACTTTTTGGATATGCAGACAGAGACAGGTGATATTCGGGCAAAAGCTTTTGATGTATTTCCAGCTGTGTCGATGCCAGATATTTTTATGCGTCGTGTACAAAATGA
>JAOZNB010000025.1 GCA_029933995.1 Candidatus Moraniibacteriota bacterium
ATTGATGGTAAAATTTATAACCTTGATGAAGCAGTTGATTTGAAATTGGATAGACATAAAAAACATGATATAGATATTGTAGTTGATAACATGAGTGTAACAGAGGAAAATATTTCTCGTATTTTTGAAGCTGTGGAAATATCTCTTAAAATTGCAGATGGTTTGGTGCAGGTAAGAAAAATTAATGATGTAGATATGCATGGTAATGCATCTGTACAAATGTTTAATCAAAAATTTGCTTGCCCTAGTCATCCTGAGATTACATTTCCAGATTTAGAGCCACGACTATTTAGTTTTAATTCTCCATATGGTGCGTGTCCTGCATGTGAAGGTTTGGGTACGAAAAAGGAGATTGACTATAATTTGGCAGTACCTGATTTGAATAAGACTATAGCACAAGGCGGGGTTTTGCCATGGAGTAATAAAAAAGGTAATTCATATTATGGTGCGATTTTTCATGCAGTTTTGCAGCATTATCATATACCAGACAATGTACGTCTGTCAGACTTAACAGATAATCAATTTGATATTTTGATTTATGGTGATGAAGATCCAGATGAAATTGCTATAAGCATGCGTAGTAAAAAAGGCAGCACTTGGAAATTTAATATTGAGTGGGAGGGAATTGTAGGATTTCTAGAAGATAGATATAGACGATCAGAATCTGATAATGTGCGTAAAGACATAGAACAATACATGTCTCGCAAGCCATGTAGTGCGTGTAAAGGAAGTCGTTTCAAAAAAGAAGTATCATGGATTCGTGTGGGTGGTCAAAATTTACACAGTGTGTCTGAGATGACAATAACTGATGCTGTTATATTTTTTGAAAAATTAAAATTAAATACACAAGAAAAAATTATAGGTGAGCGTATCATTAAGGAGGTTATTTCACGACTTAGTTTTTTGGATAAAGTTGGGTTGGGATATTTATCACTATCACGAAGTGCACATACACTTAGTGGTGGTGAAGCACAGCGTATACGGCTTGCGAGTCAGATAGGTTCACAGTTAGTGGGTGTTTTGTATATTTTGGATGAGCCATCTATTGGTTTGCATGCTAGGGATAATTTGCGGTTACTTGAAACTCTTTTGTATTTACGTGACTTGGGAAATACTGTTGTTGTGATAGAGCATGATGAGGAGACGATGCGAGCTGCTGATTTTTTGGTTGATATTGGTCCTGGTGCAGGAAAGCATGGCGGTGAAATTGTGGCAGCAGATGTACCTGAGAAAGTTATAAAAAATAAAAAATCATTAACAGCACAATATTTGCGAGGTGATAAAATGATAGAGGTGCCGATGGAGCGTAGACATATAAAGAATAAAAAAATACTTACAGTGAGAGGAGCAAGAGAAAATAATTTGTGTGGTATCACAGTTGAATTTCCATTGGGAATGTTTACAGTTGTGACAGGTGTATCTGGCAGTGGTAAGTCAACTTTGGTGGAAGAAATTTTGTATAAAGGAGTTTCAAATAAATTAATGCGATCAGTGAGACAGCCTGGTAAGTATAAAGAGATGGTGGGCTTGGAATATTTGGATAAGGTAATTATGATTGATCAAAGTCCTATAGGACGAACACCTCGGTCAAATTCAGCAACTTATACAGGACTTTTTACACCAATTAGAGAATTGTTTTCACAAACAAAAGCAGCAAAAGCACGTGGGTATAAGCCAGGACGATTTAGTTTCAATGTAAAAGGTGGACGGTGTGATAATTGTGATGGAGATGGACATTTAAAAATTGAGATGCAATTTATGGCAGATGTATATTTGCCGTGTGATGTGTGCAAGGGTAAGAGATATAATAGTGAAACATTACAAATAAAATATCGAGGTAAAACAATCGCAGATGTACTTGCGATGACAGTGAATGAATCAGTAGAATTTTTTGATGCATACCCTGCAATCTATAAGGTGGTAAAAACTTTGCAAGATGTAGGACTCGGATATATTCATCTAGGTCAGAGTGCGACAACTCTCAGTGGTGGCGAGGCACAGCGAGTTAAACTTGCCACTGAACTTGCCAAAGCAGCAACTGGTAAGACGTTATATATTTTAGATGAACCTACAACGGGATTACATTTTGAAGATGTCGCAAAATTATTAAATATATTAGGACGGTTGGTGGATAAAGGTAATAGTGTTGTAGTAATAGAACATAATATGGACGTAATAAAGTCAGCAGATTGGATAATAGATATGGGTCCAGAAGGTGGCGTAGGTGGTGGAAAGGTGATTGTAGCTGGAGCACCAGAAGAGGTGATTAAATATTACAAAGAATCTTATACAGCAAAATATTTGAGAAATGTTCTTAAAAAAAGTAAATTGTGGAGACGTGATTAGGGGTGTGCAGTAGATGATTGCATAAACATCATTTTTCCTATACAATTAATATTCAGTGATATAATTTTAAATGTAACCTTAAACTTAAATATATATGGCAAAAAATGATGTAGCGATTCGCTTTAGTGATGTTAATTTTGAATATGATAATGGAAAGGTGATTCTGGATGAGGCATCGTTTTCGTTGCGTAAGGGATTAAAGGTTGCTCTAATGGGACAAAATGGTGCTGGTAAAACTTCACTTTTCAATCTCATAATGGAAAAAACAAAGCCAACAACAGGACATATCTATATTGATGATGGTCAGACAGTTGCATGTGCACAACAAGTTATTCCGAGAGAACAAATGACATTAACTTTGAAAGAATTTTTTGCAATATATTTTACAGGAGAAGATTATGATTTAGATAGAAATATTGAGGAAGTGATGAAGGCTGTAAATCTGGTATTACCAGAGGATAAACTACTTTCTGCATTTTCAGGAGGACAGCAAGCGAGACTTCTTCTTGCTTCAGCTCTTATTCAGGATCCAGATATTTTACTTTTGGATGAGCCTACAAATAACCTAGATGATGATGGCGTGGGGCACTTGCTTACATTTCTCATGATGTATGAAAAAACTTGTGTTGTGATTTCGCATGATGCTGATTTTTTGAATATGTTTACGGATGGAGTTTTATATCTAGATATATTTACGCACAAGATTGAGCAGTATGTAGGAGATTATTATGTAGTAGTTGAGGATATTAAGGCACAAATCGAGAGAGAAAATATGAAAAACGCACAATTTGCAAAAAAGATTAAGGATAACAAGGAAAAAATGAACTATTTTGCAAATAAGGGAGGTAAAATGCGATTAGTTGCAAAAAAGATGCGTGATGAGATTGAACAAATGGAAGCAGATAAAGTTGATGTGCGTCAAGAAGACAAAACAATTCGTGATTTTACAATTCCAGCTCAATCTGATTTCGTGGGGAATGTAATTACAATTACTTCTGTAAATGTAATGAAAGACCATGAACCCACAGAAAAACAAGTAAATGTAATCTTAAGAAAGAGAGAACATTTATTATTGAAAGGTCCTAATGGAATAGGTAAGACAACGCTTTTGGAGAGATTGGCTGAAAATAATACAGATGGTGCTACTATTTTGAATGAGGTTCGTGTGGGATATTATAGACAAGATTTTTCAACGTTGAATTTTGATGATACGGTTTTTAATGCACTTATAAATGTAATGCAAATTGAAAGTGAAGAAAAGATGCGTTCAGTTGCAAGTATGTTTTTGCTCAGTAGAGATGTAATGGACGCAAAAATTGGTAGTTTGTCAGAGGGACAAAAGGGGCTTGTAGCATTTGCACAATTAGTACTATTGGAGCCAGGACTACTTATTTTAGATGAACCAACAAATCATATTAACTTTCGACATATACCGATTATTGCAAAAGCCTTAAGAGAGTATGAAGGTGCAATGATTGTAGTAAGTCACGTACAATCATTTCTTGATCAAATTGGAATTAGCGAGGAGCTTGATTTGGGGAAATAATATTTTTGAAAACAGCTTACCCTCCTTTTTAATGAGGTGATTGAGGGATGTAATTTGAATAATGTTACAAAACCCCCTCTGTCCTACGGACATCTTCTCCTTAGAAAGAGGGAGAAGATGTATTTTTTATGAAAAATATACAACAAAAACTTAAAGAATTTCCTAAAGCACCTGGTGTGTATAAGTTTTTGGATATTGAAAAAAATGTTTTGTATGTGGGGAAAGCTACGAGTCTCCGTGATAGAGTTAGACAGTATTTTAGTGGACAGGATACTAGGGGTGAGAGGATTGAAAGATTGGTGGAAGAATCTTCTGATATTGAGATTATAGAGACTGATAGCGTACTTGAAGCGTTGTTACTTGAGGCTGAACTTATTAAACAATATCAGCCAAAATATAATATTGAAGGAAAAGATGATAAAAGTTTTTCTTATTTTGTGATTACGCATGAAAAGTTTGCACGTGTTTTAATAATGCATAAAACTGATTTTGATAAAGAAAAATTTCAAACTAGTATTTATAAAAAAGGAAAAGTTTTTGGACCATATACTTCGCGTGATCAGATGCAAATTGCTCTGAAAATTATTCGTAAAATATTCCCATTTCATAATCGTAGTGAAAAGAGTGAAAAAGGTTGTTTGTCTTATCAAATTGGGCTTTGTCCAGGACCATACGATGGTGCAATTACACTTACAGAGTATAAAAGAAATATGCGTAACATCTCACTTTTCCTTTCAGGCAGAAAAAAGAAATTGTTAAAAAATTTGAATAGGGAAATGAAACAATATGCAAAAGATGAAGAGTTTGAAAAAGCTGAAATAGTAAAAAAACAAATATTTGCGCTAGAACATATAAATGACATTGCACTTATAAAAAAATCTGAAGGTAAGGATTTAGGAGAAACTGATAATTTTAGAAGTGAGGCTTATGATATCTCACATATAAGTGGAGAATATATGGTTGCATCTATGGTTGTGTTTGTGGGGGGTGTGCCAGATAAGAGCCAGTATCGTAAATTTAAAGTTAAAGCGATTGAGGGTATAAATGATGTGGGTGCTATGCGTGAGGTGTTAGCACGACGATTAAATCATTTAGAGGATTGGGGCGTACCAGATTTAATTATTCTTGATGGTGGTAAAGGACATATAAATATGGCTGATGACTTGTGGCAAAAACTTGATATAAAAATTCCAGTAGTGGCAGTGGCAAAAGGACCAACACGTAAAAAAGTAGATATTTATAAAAGTGAAATTGTTTTAATAGATGATGAATTATTGAAAGATAAAATTTTAATAGAAAATTTAAGAGAAGATGCACATAGATTTGCAATCACTTATCACAAACAGTTGCGAGATAAAAATTTGATATAAGTTAAATAAAAAAGTCCAACCTAGGGTCGACCCTAGGTTGGACTTTATGTATAATAGAAGTATTATTGATAAATTATTTTATATGAAAAAAATACTTTTTGGAATTTTAGGTTTCTTAGTTTTTTGTATTACAACACCAGTCTCAGCAGAAAGTATTACACAATTTGATGTTGATTTAATAATTAATGATGATGCTACTGTTGATGTTGTAGAAACAATTGTGTATGATTTTGGTACTTTAAATAGGCATGGGATGTATAGGACAATTCCAGTAAAATATAAAACTGATAAAGGTAATAATCGATCAATCAAACTATCAAAAATTTCAGTTGTGGATGGAGATGAAAATGACAGAACATTTACAAAAAGTTCTGCGGGTGGAGATGTAAAATTACAAATTGGAGATGCTGATAAATATATAACTGGTCAGCAAATATATAAAATTAAATATACAGTGGAAGGTGCAATAAATTATTTTGATGATCATGAAGAATTATATTGGAATGTGACTGGGGATAGATGGGAAATTGGATTAAATGATATAAATGTAAATGTAAGTGCTCCTATAATTGATGATATACATTGTTTCACAGGATATTATGGAGATGATGATTTATGTAAATCCGTGGGTAAAATACAGGAAGGTTCGAGTGGGAGTACAATACAATTTGCACATGATAATATTTCTATTAGTGAGGGAATGACTGTTGTAATTGGAATGCCCTTGGGTGTGGTAGCAAAACCATCAGTATTTAAACAAACTATATGGTTTATTGGTGATAATTGGAGTGTTGCAATACCATTCATTGTGTTGTATTGGATGTTCCGTAGATGGTGGAAATATGGCAAAGATCCAGAGGGTAAGGGTACAATTATTCCATTTTATAAATCACCAAACAACTTGTCACCAGCTGAGATTGGAATGATTGTTGATGAAAAAGTGCATTCACGAGATATTTCGGCATCAATTATAAATTTAGCTGTACATAATAGAATCCATATTCGCAAAACTGTTGGTGAATACATTTTTATCAAAACTGAAGATAACTCTTATTTACTGAAGGAAGAAGAAGAAATATTATACAATGGTATTTTTAAGGGAGCGGGCTCAGAGGTGAAAGTTACGTCTTTAAACAATAAGTTTCATGTTAATTTTAGTAGGGCGGTGTCTGAGGTTATTAAAAATGTAGTAGAAAAAGGTTATTATGTGAAAAATCCAAAAGTAGTAAAAGGAGCATATATGACAGGTGGTTGGTTTATGATTGCAGGCTCATTTTTTGTACCGTCAATATTGGGTGCAGCTGCGGGTATTGCGCTTTTAGTGTCTTCCATTCCAGTATTTATGTTTGGTCTCTTTATGCCAAAAAGAACCAAAAAAGGTACTATTATGCGTGAGCAAATTCTTGGATTAAAGTTGTATCTAGAAGTCGCTGAGAAAGATAGAATTGATTTTCATAATGCACCAGAAAGAACTCCAGAACATTTTGAAGAATTGTTGCCATATGCCATGGCTTTAGGTGTGGAAAAAAAATGGGCTAAACAGTTTGAAAATATTTATAGCGGTAGCCCAGAGTGGTATGAGGGAGCAGGGTCATTTAATTCTGTTATGCTTACGAATGACTTAAGATCATTTAGTAAATCTACCAGTTCAACAATGAAATCACAACCCTCATCCGCTTCCTCAGGCAGTTCTGGGTTTTCAGGTGGCGGTTCAGGTGGTGGATTTGGTGGAGGTGGTGGGGGAAGTTGGTAAAAAATATTTTAATTTGATATTTGAAAAAGGATGAAGGTATTCTAAATATTATTTAGAATACCTTTTTCGAGCATATTTATGCCATTGTTTTAATGCGTTGTATGTTTACTTTTGTGTGGTCGTTGTTAATTGGCCAAAATGTAAAATTGGTTGATTGCTTTTTTTTATAAAGTTTTATAAAAAATTTTATTAATCGTGCATCAAGGGAATGGATTGTTGGTGGCACGTTGCAACATCCACTACACACAGAAATGCCAGAATCATCGTATGATTGATGTTTACCTATTCTTGAATATGTAAGAATATCACCACATAAATCACAGCCTGTGAAGCTCATCCCGTTTTTTTTAACTTGCATAACTTCCTCCGTATCTGTAGATTTTTGTTTTATTCTAATATTTGCCCATTAACTACTGTATAAATAAATTGTTTTTTTGTCAATTCTATAATTTTTTAAATTTATAAATATTTGGGTGTATAAATTAAAAACCTAACATGAATTATATTCATGTTAGGTTTTTTGATTCACTCTTCACTTTTGTGAGTTGTTTAATATAATACCATTTATTTTTTGTACAAGACTTTCATAATCTATGATATGTGGTTTCTTTCGAAGTGTTTGCAAAAGATGGTTAATTTTACCAAATGCACGATGCAGAGGCGCATTTACGTCACGTATTTTTTTGCGTTGAGTTGCAAAGCCTTTACGTTCTCTGGCTAATACAATATTAAGATCTCGTATCTCTTTCCCTAATGCCATGCTATGCTGACGTGTAGCATTAAGTCTTGAGGTGCGTACATCAAAATCTGCTCGTGCATTATCAAGAAGTTTTTTTGTTGATTCATGGAACATTTGCTCATCTGTCAACTTATCAGTTAACCTATCAATTTCATGATGTAATTGAGTTACTTCTGTCATATGTGCGATTCTTTGAGAATCTATGTGCGCAGTAAGTTTTTTGATAAGAGCTGTTATCTTTAAATGAGACACGTTGATATCAGCACTTGAAAAAAGTGATAGCAGCATCTTCTTTGTAGTTTTTCTAGCCATTATTTTTCTCCTTGTGTTATTTATGTAATGACACTATTATTCATTCCATTTCCAAAATTTCCAATCCCGCTTTTTTTCAGGATCATTTTTGGCAGGATCTTTGTTAATATCATCATTACCCGTTGTGTCTTTGAATTTATCTTTAGATGTGACACCTTCCTTAAAACCATCAAAAGCTTGTATAGCCCTTTGTCCAAGCCATTGACTAGCTATTTTGGTTTTGTTCTAATCAATTTCTATAGCTGTGTAGTCATCCTTGGTATCAAATACACCATCTCGACCAGCTGAAATTGCCATATAAGCAACAGCTCTACCTTCTTCCACTAATTCACGTTTCGTGCAGATGGGATTATTCCACCAATCCACTTTATTTTCAAAGCAGTAACCATCAATTAGATCTTTTGATTGAGCAATACGGACAGATTTTTCCACCCGAGATGTTGTGACAAAATATGGAATGATATATTGCCATATTACAAAACCAAATATAAGTACCATTATTCCAGTAATTACTGTTGTTTTGTCTACTTTCATTTTTTACTACCCTCCAAATGTTTTGATTGTTAAAGAAATTTATTTAATCTATCATAATTTTTTACGATAATGTATCGTATCAGTATGTAGATACTTTGTCAATCAATCTTTTTTATGTCACAATTCTAATATGATTAAAAGTATGAATAAAAAACAACAGGCAAAAGAAATTTTGCAATTGCTCAAAAAAGAATATAAACAAACAGGTCCATTTATCCAGTGGGGTAATCCTTTGGAATTATTGATTGGTATTATTTTATCTGCGCAATGTACAGATATTCGTGTGAATATGGTAACAAGGGATTTATTTAAAAATTATAAAACATCAGAAGATTATGCAAATGCTAATATAGAAGAATTAGAAAAAGAGGTGTATTCTACTGGATTTTATAGATCAAAAGCAAAAGCTTTAAAAGAAACTGGTAGAATAATAACAGAGGACTTTGAAGGTGAAGTGCCTGATAATTTAGATGATTTGTTGAAATTGAGAGGTGTGTCACACAAGACTGCTTATCTTGTATTATCTAAAGTTTATGGCAAAAACGATGGTTTAGCAGTGGATACACATGTTTTTAGACTTGCTAAGAGATTTGGACTTAGTAACGCAAAATCACCAATAATAATGAGTAGAGGATTAAGTGAAATAGTTGATCCAAAAAAATATTTAGAGTGGAATGAATATCTCATAACACACGGACGTGCGATTTGTGGACGTACACCAAAATGTGATGAGTGTGTGTTAAATAATATTTGTAAGACTGGTAAAATATCAAAATGATAAAAAATATCGAATTTTTAACAGAAACGCCAATAGCACATCGGGGTTTATGGAGTGAGGAGATTGCAGAAAATTCTCTAATTGCTTTTTCACGTGCTATTGATGCGGGATATCCTATTGAACTGGATGTTCAGATGACAGCTGATGGTAAATTGGTTGTTTTTCATGATTGGTCTTTGGACAGGGTGACAGGAGAAATGGGTAAGTTAGCAGAAAAAAAATATGAAGATATTAAAAATATGACATTAGGTGAGTCAAATCAAAAGATATTGCTTTTTGAAGATGTCCTAAATTTGATAAACGGGGAAGTGGCTTTGATTGTAGAAATTAAAAATCAGTCATATTTTCAATATGAAATTTGTGAAAAAGTTTATGAATTACTTAAAAAATATGATGGAAAGTATGCTATTTCGTCATTCAATCCATTTGTTGTAAAATGGTTTACAACAAATGCACCAGAAGTTGTACGTGGTCAGAATTTTACTAATTTTGGAAATAGAGGTTTTGTAATTGCATTTATAAAAAAAATGTTTTTATATACATCCTGGATTATAAGTAATAATAAACCAGATTTTTTTGCATGTAGAGCAAATACCGTGCCGAGTTCTTGGCCGGTTAAAATAGCAAAAAAACGTAAAAAGCTTTTGCTAGTTTGGAAAATAAAAGATATTGCAGAGTATGATAGAATAAGTGATATTGTAGACAACGAGTTTTTTGATGGTAAACCGTATATAAGGTAATATTTTGCCATTCCTGTGAAGGCAGGAATCTTTCGAAAAAATTAACAAAAAACTACAATGTTATAAAAAGATACTCGCCTGTGCGGGTATGATATATTTTTGAGATTTAACTGATAATGAAATAACAATGGATAAAGAAAAAATAATAATTTTTGATTTTGATGGGGTATTTGTAGATGATTTTGATTTTCATAAAAGACATATTCAGGATTTTTTGGGTATAAAATTTGATGATAAAGCATTTTATGATATACATAGTGGCAATGTTTATGAGGATGATAATATTGGTTTGGAATTGGGAGAATTTGATACGGTTGGATATCATAAATTTATAAGAGATGAACTTTTGATGTTATCAATGGTTGAAGGAATGGCTGAGGTAGTTAAGAAAGTGCAAGAAATAGCACAGTCATTTGTTGTATCATCTGGATCTGAAAATAATATTCATGATTTTTTTGTAACAAATGGTGTTTGTGAAAATTTATGTACAATTTATGGTGTAGAGACAAGCCCATCTAAAGAGAAAAAATTTGAGAAAATTTTAAATGAAACAGGGATTATGGCTGATAATATAATTTTTGTAACAGATACACTTGGAGATATTCGTGAGGCAAATACGATGGGAATTGCTTCAATTGCAGTAACGTGGGGATTTCATAGGGAGGTTACTTTATTGGAAGGTGGACCATTTGCGATTGCACGTAAAGTAGGAGATATCACCAATTTAATTGAACAATATTTTGAAATATAATAAATATATTTTTTCATTCGTAGAGACACATTGCAATGTGTCTCTACAGATAGTGATATTATTATATAAAATACCAAAGAATAAATATTATAATATAGGCCAAAAGTGTTATTGGCAGTGATGATGACCAAAATTTTAGAGCAGTGCCGAGATTTTTGTTTGGGAGAAATTTTTTGCCATTAAAATTTATTGCTGCGTATATTTCATCCAATATGAGATGACTTACAAAACCAATTCCAATAGCAATAGATAGTGTTAGGCACGCATCTGGAGTGAATTGTGAAAAGGTTTTCAAAATTAACAAAGTACTGAGAATTGATATGATTGCCATAGGAACAGAATGAAAAATACCTCTATGATGTGTAAATTTTTTGAATATTATTCCTATGACAAATCTGATAATTACAAATGTGATTAAGGGAATTCCGATTATAAATATTAATTGATTTGGGTAGTATTCTAGAGATAAAACTAATGCAAAAAAAGCAAAAATGATACTCAAGGTATAAAATACTATCCTGAAGGGAGTGGATGAATCGCTATCAATGTCAGGTAAAAAAGAGCCAATAGAGACAAATAGTATAAGGAGTGATAATATTGTCCAATTGGATAAAATACCAAAAATAATTGCACTTGCAGCACAAATAATTCCTAGCATGATACCTACTGATAGATGTGTTTTAAAATTAGCCATAGTTGTAATATAATGTATCTTCATTTTAGCATATTGACTTAGATGCGGAAATATGTTATTGTTAGTGTACCATTAACACTTTAAATATTTTACTCATGAAGATTCAAAATATGAAGAAAAAGGATGAATTGATTATTGGACCAGCTGTTGCGGTAGATACTCTTATTTTTACGATTCGTGATAATAAATTGATGGTTTTGCTTATTGAAATTGGTAGCGGTGAATATGAGGATAAGTGGGCACTGCCAGGTGGTATTGTGCAGATTGATGAAACACTTGATCAAGCAGCTAAAAATGTTCTCAAGAAAAAAGCAGGTATTAAGGGTATTTATATGGAGCAACTTTATAGCTTTAGCGGTATTAAAAGGGATGTGCGTGGAAGGATGATTTCTGTTGCATATTTTGCATTGGTTAATAGTGATAAACTTAATCTAAAAACGATGAATTATTATTCTGATATTGACTGGGTGGATGTAGTAAAATTACCACAGATGGCTTTTGACCATAAAGAGATAATTACTTTTGGGGTGGAGCGATTAAGTGCAAAAATTGAGTATTCAAATATTGTATATGGCTTGTTGCCAAAAACGTTTACGTTAACTGAAATGCAACAGGTTTATGAAATTATTTTAGGTACAACAATTGATAAACGAAATTTTAGAAAAAAGATTTTATCACTTGATATTCTATCAGAAACAAAAAAAGTTAAGCATGGCATGAAGCATAGACCAGCAAAACTTTATAAATTCAAAAAAAGAGAACTAGTATTTACAAAGTAAGTCAGTAATGATAGAATAATCTATCAGATTTGATATATCAAAAATGGATAGTGCAAACTACACTTAGAAAATTTTCTAAGTGTAGTTTTATTATTTCAGTTTAACAACATCTTTGTATTTTTTGGAAACTGACCACAATCCTTCAAATATTGCTGTGAAGGTTGCGTTTGTTTCTGTGGATTGAATAAGTACAGCTGATAAATCTTCGAGAGGTGAAATAATAAACACTTTATCATCAAATGTAATAATGACAGAACCAAATTGTCCATGCATTTCTTTGGGTAAGAAGCGGGGATTTCTCAGTTTTAATTCTTCTGCAGATAGAATTTTTTTATCAAAACGTCCCTCCTAGAGAGTTCTTGCTTCTATTCTATTTAATCTTCTAGCATTCATGAAGTACTTTGCGTAACCTTTGCTAAATTCTGAGAAAAAGTTTTTGTGTGGTGCAATAATGTTCCAGCATAAATTGTATGAAGTTTTTAAAATTTATTAATTTTAGTTGAAAATAGGAGATAATTAGAAATTACTTATTTTCCAAAAATAATCAAAAAATGATTTGATACTACCTGTTATGATTTTATAATTAACGGCAACTATGAAGATCTAATTCCTTCTAAGTTAGGTAGTTTTGAAGGAGAATTTGTAATATCTAGCTTAGGAAAGGCAAATGAAAACTCTAGCTTAGACGATGTAATAATAGATGTTCATAGGGATTTGATGATGATTCAAATGATTCCTGGATTTTCGCTCATAAATAATGTTGTTTACATTGGTTCAGTGGTAAGTTACATTTCTTGCTTGAGAGATAACTTAAATTATCGTTTGAATAAATTAGGAAAAAAGTATTTTTTTTGGAGCACGGAGAATTTTTTTTAGCTCTAAGAGCTTATTATTTGAATGAATAAAACTTCAAGAAAAATAGTTTAAACCGCTTTAAGATAATTATCTTAAAGCGGTTATTGTTATTTTATTAAAAAAGACGTCACCCTAATTAAATAGGTAACGTCTTTATAACGACTTGTGATTAATCTTTGTTGAGATGTCTCTCACAAGCCTCTTTCCAATCCCTTGGAGGAGATTGGCCCTCTTTTTGTCGGGGCATCATCCGACAATAAGGGCAGCATCTATCAATATAAGTATGTCCATTAGAACATACCTTAACTTTAGTTGCTCGTCCGTCCACAATAACTTCATGTCCCATAATTTGTCTCCTTTGATCTTTTGATGGCTTCATCGCCTTTCGTGCAACGGTGTGTGCAAAAATACATATCAGTTATGCTGCAGTTTTTGCAGGTATATGCTCGTATGCGTTCTTCTTTTTGTACTTCGGTGAGGCTTGATTCATGGATTATCATATGTAATTCTCCTTAGAACTCAGAATGTTAAGTTACTTTATTGATTATTTACTAATCAAAGTAGTATAACAATAAAACATTGTTTTGTCAATAGTGAGTCTTCTCCAATACAAGAATACCCTCAAATGCATATTTCATTCTAATGTAAAA
>JAOZNB010000026.1 GCA_029933995.1 Candidatus Moraniibacteriota bacterium
TATCTTAGACACACTTTCTAAAGAGCTTAATTTAATCGCCACAAAGCGGAAGAAGCTCCTAGACGGCTACTGTACCGATATCATACCCGCAGACGCCTATAAGTCAAAGGATGCGGAATTTCAAAAAGAAGAAGTTGATAAAAAAGCTCAAATAAAGAAAATTGAGACTTCTATTGTAAAAGAGTCTACTACTTTGGAACAAAAGAAAAAAGACTTCTTAACCGCTTGCACACTACAAAAAACGTTTTCAAAGATTAATACAGAGGCAAAAAGTAAAACGCTCCAAGATGTACTTTGGAACGCTACTATAGAAAATCAAGTAATCGTTAGTTTAAGCCTAAATCAGCCCTATAAACGGCTCGCTGAAGTGGATGATTTAAGTGATTTTGTTCAACTGCGGAGAGGGAGGGATTCGAACCCTCGAGACCTGTGAAGGTCTAACACCTTAGCAGGGTGCCCTATTCAACCACTCTAGCACCTCTCCATATATTTAGTTGTTGAGAAATATTTTTACACTACAATTTAATTCTAACTTACAGAATAGATTCCCGCCTTCGCGGGAATGACAAGTGAATGTATTCCTACAAAAACCAGTGTACCATCAAACATGCTTCAAATCAAGTTTTGTGTTATATTTATGTTATACTAATATTATAATTAATTATATAAATTAACACTATGAGTGTACTTTTTGATAATATTACAGAAAAAGACAAAACTATTGCACTTAAAGATTTAATTGATGACTCTACCCCACGTCCATCTTTTTTCTTTCTTGTTGTTCTTTCAGTTCTTATGGCTGCGTGTGGGTTAATAATTGGTAATACTGCTGTTATTATTGCCTCTATGCTTATTGCACCAATTCTTTCCCCTATCCTATCTTTGGCGTTGGGTATCGTAATCTCTGATGGCAATTTAATTTCACGCTCTTTCTTTACTTTACTCAAATCATCTGGTTATGCAATTGGACTTTCTGCTGTTGTTACATGGTTTTTATGGAATTTTACATCCAGTGCAAATTTTGCGTATGAATTGAATACAGAAATTTTATCTCGTATTGAACCTTCTATAGTTTATCTACTTATCGCAATTATAGCGGGTACTGCCACAGCCTTTGCTCGTATCAAGCCTGATCTTTCCGAAACACTTCCAGGTACAGCAATTGCGGTTGCCCTTGTTCCTCCGCTTGCAACAATTGGCATAGGTCTTGCAACATTGCGACCTGACGTTATTTCTGGAGCACTTGCAATGTTTGTGGTTAATGCTATTGGTATCATACTTGCTGCCATGGTCATGTTTTCACTCATGAATCTCTATACCAAAAAAACAGTTATAGCCAAAAGTGTAGTTGCAGCAGATAAAGAATTGGAGAAACAAAAAGAAAAATTTGAGAAGAAAAATGGCAAGCACAAGAAAAAATAAATATATATTTTCAAATAAAAACAACCTCATAAAACTGAAGTTGTTTTTATTTATGTGTATCATTAGCAGACCTATCTATCAATACCAAAAATTTTAATTTGTGTCCTTGGTAGGAGTTGAACCTACGACCTTTTGGACCGCAACCAAACGCTCTATCCACTGAGCTACAAGGACGTATTACTATTTTGTAACAAATTTTATTCTACACGAAAAATATGAAATAGTCAATCACATACATTTAAAAAGAACAGATATTGAAATCTGTTCAATGTTAATGTTTTCCGCAAATGTTACATATGAAGTAATCGTTCTAAAATATCTACAAGATTTTGTTCTTGCTTTTCTTCTGGAATAAATTCAACAAGCTTTTCATGTACAATTACAGGATCAACTTGATGCAATGGAATATGTAAATATGGTCGTAAATACCCTTTTACGTGTAAACTTATAATACGTGTATGTGGTGGTTCATAAAAAATCCAAAAAGATTTTATTTCATCAAAGTCATATATTTCATCACCAACCAAAATACCATCATATGTCACTGCAAAATCAATTACCTTTGGTGGACGTGACAACTGTAAATAGCCTACTATCCAAATAAGTACAAAAACTATAGCCATAATAATACTATCAGTCCATAGTGCATACAAAACAATTAGTGCAATAGTAATTGACACACCTGTATACCATTTTTTGCTATGTGGATAATGTTCAAAATCAGGTCCTCGCCAACGCACCAAAACGTCTGCCTCGTTTTCTTTTAAATATTGAGAATATTCTTTTTCATATTCTATCTTTTCTTGATAATCTAATTTCTCTTCAGGAAGTGGTTGTTTCTGTTGTTTACGAACCCATTTTTCATGTTGTGTCTGATTTGATTGTGTTACAACCTGTGGTTGTTCTTCTACTGTCTGTATCTGTTGTGTGTCAGCTTGTACTTTTTTTGAACTTCCAAAAAAACCTTGTTTTTTTTTAGTATCAAACTGATCTATCTTATTTTCACGAAAATTCATTGTCATAATTTTTCTTTTAGTTTTTTGCTTTATTATCATTTTAGCATATTTACAAAATATCTGCTAGGTGCTATCATATAATCTGTAGTTAATCCTACAACATTAACTGGAGGCGTGGCAGAGTGGTCGAATGCATCGGTCTTGAAAACCGAAGTCCCCTAACGGGGACCGGGGGTTCGAATCCCTCCGCCTCCGCCCAGTACCGTACGGTACTGGGCTCCGCTGGAAATATTCTAGCTATGAGCCTTATACCGTACAAAATACAATTCCTTTGAAGAAACTAAGTACACCAAAATTTCATGAACCAAGATGTCAAAACATCTTTCTATTACGTATATGTCCTTGTTAGTCAAAAAGGCAATAAGTTCTATATTGGTTTTACAGAAAATCTTATAAAAAGAATTGCTCAACACAATAATGGCGATTCGCTAGCGACAGCACCCAGAAGACCTTTAGAATTAATTTTCTATGAAGCTTATAAAAATAAATATGATGCTCTCAGAAGAGAAAAATATCTCAAAACAAGTAAAGGACGAACCACTCTCAAAACAATGCTTGTGGAACATTTATCTGCCACTAATAAATAAACAATGCTTTCAATAAAAAATCTTACAGTACGAGCTGATGATAAAGAAATTCTTAATGATATTTCTATTGACTTTGATATAAATAAAATCTATGCGATTATGGGTATCAATGGTTCTGGTAAAAGCTCTTTGGCAAAAACGATTATGGGAGACCCTTCTATAATTATTTCTAGTGGAACTATTATACTAAATCAAACAGAAATAAATAAATTACCTACAAATGAACGTGCTCAAAAAGGAATTTTCCTTTCACCACAATCACCAATTGCAATACCTGGCGTAACTGTTGGGCAACTACTTAGGACTGCCATCTCTCGTGATAAGATCAATAGCAAAATTCTTTCACAAAAAATTAAAGACATTGCAAAAAAATTACAAATACCTTCTGAATTATTAACTCGTTCATTAAATGAGAACTTTAGTGGCGGTGAACGAAAAAAAATGGAAGTTCTTCAAGCTGCAATTTTAGATCCTACTTATATAATATTAGATGAAATAGACACTGGAGTAGATGTTGATGCACTCAAAGTAATTGCTGCATTTTTAAAAAAATTATCCCAAAGAGAAGACGTGACGTTAATCTTGATAACTCATTACAATCGCATACTCTCTCACTTACCTGTTGATAAAGTAATCATAATGAAGGATGGGGAAATCATACAAACTGGCGATGCAACATTGGCTCAAAAAATAGAAGCTGAAGGTTACGAAAAATAAATTCGTGCTAAATATATGACAAAGAAAAACCATATACAAAATGATCTTGATTTTAATAGAAAGCATGATTTTGCCATGCCTGAAGTTTCTGTTATGAAAACAAAACGTGGCATCAATGCAAACACTGTGCAAGCAATCAGTAATTACAAAAAAGAAGCTAAATGGATGCAAGACTTTCGACAAAAAGCATATGCCAAATTTATTGATTTAAAAATGCCAACATGGGGTCCTAACCTTTCCAAAATTAATTTTGATGATATTATTTATTTCCTCCGTGCCACAGATAAACAAGAAAAATCATGGAATGACCTGCCAGATGAAATCAAAGAAACTTACGACAGAATAGGTGTGCCCGAACATGAAAAAAACTGGCTAGCTGGTGTAAGTGCTCAATATGAAAGTGAAGTTGTGTACGAATCAATTAGTAAAGAATTAGACAAACAAGGAGTTATCTTTTGCGATATGGATACTGCTGTCAAAAAATATCCTAATATTGTAAAAAAGTATTTTAGTAAACTCATTTCACCATCCGATAATAAATTTGCTGCCCTAAACTCTGCTGTGTGGAGTGGTGGCTCATTTATATATGTTCCCAAAGGAGTTCACGTAAAATTACCTCTCCAAGCATATTTCCGTATAAATGCAGAACGCTTTGGTCAATTTGAACGTACACTTATTATTGCTGATGAAAATTCTTCGGTACATTATATTGAAGGTTGTACTGCACCAGCATATTCCACACAATCACTTCATGCTGCCGTCGTAGAGATATACGCACTCAAAAATGCAAAGATTAGATATACTACAATTCAAAACTGGAGTACAAATATTTACAACCTAGTAACAAAACGAGCTAAGGCAGAAGAAGGAGCTACAATGGAATGGATTGATTGTAATATCGGCTCAGGCGTCACAATGAAATATCCTGCTGTAATACTTGCAGGTGAGAGTGCTCGCGGTAGTGTATTGTCTATGGCATTAGCAGGAAAAGACCAAGTACTAGACACAGGAGCAAAGATGGTTCACGCAGCACCAAATACAAAATCAAATATTGTATCCAAATCAATATCTATGGGCGGCGGTATATCAAATTATCGAGGACTCATCAAAACTACAACGTCCGCTAAAAATGCCCAGAGCTACACGCAATGTGATGCAATACTCTTGGATGATAATTCTGAATCAAATACATATCCCACAATGGATACACGAGAAAATTCTGCGACAATATCACATGAAGCAAGTATAGAAAGTATTGACAATGAAAAACTATTTTATTTTATGTCTCGAGGATTAACAGAGGTTCAAGCAAGAAGCATGATGGTAAACGGATTTATAGATGAAATTACAAAAGAAATTCCGCTAGAATATTCTGTAGAACTCTACAGATTGATAAATATGGAAATGGAAAATTCAATTGGATAAATCAAAAAATATGTACAGGGACATCACAAATGACAATCAAGAAATTTATAAAATCACAGAACCTGGTGAATATGTTTTTTATTTTGAAAATAAGAGTGGTAATATAATCTTTGATACTACATGTGAAAATGCAGATCTAAAGATCTATGGACTTTATCAATGCAATAATTTAGATGAACTAACATTAAATATCACCCAAAAACATTCTACACCAAATAGCACGAGTAATGTCTTGATAAAAAGTATTTTAAGAGATAAAAGTACTTTTAATTTTACAGGAACAATAAATATAAAAAGAGAGGCTATAAATTCAATTGCACATCTGACCAATAGCAACTTACTACTAAGTGAGTCTGCACACGTAATCACAAATCCCCAACTGGAAGTGATTCCTGGAGAAGTAGAGTGTACCCATGCTGCAACTACCTCCCCACTAAATCAAAAACAACTTAACTATTTGCAAGCTAAAGGTTTATCAGAAAACAATGCAAAACAATTACTCATCGACGGATTTATAAATGAAATTTTAAAATTGAAAAAATAAAAGGCTTCCCGAGAATACTATCTCGAGAAGTCTACCTGTAATACGATAACAATTTATATCATCAATCCTCCAAAATAATTATGAAATCCTACTTGAGCTCCCTTATATAAAATATATTCCATTCCAGAAAACTCTAAGAAATCACTGTTTTTGGATACTTTATTAATATATTGATATCCCTTAAAACTATTTATTCCATTTTTCAAAAAAGCACCTCGCCCACCACGGAAATGCACTTGTTCATAAGTTTGACGCAATACCGCTTTTAAAAAAGGAATACCCTTTTTTAAATATTGTCCGCCATAATGCATTGTCCAAATTGGCACACCTTTATACCAAATTGTCGTAAAGCCATATGACATATTACTACCTGAACGCGCACAAAATGCATCCACAACACGTAAATTACCTTTTATAAATTCTATACATTTATATCCTGGCATCTCTGGGATTTTTTTTATTTTAACTCTTGTA
The DNA here is from genome assembly GCA_029933995.1 of Candidatus Moraniibacteriota bacterium. GTDB lineage: Bacteria > Patescibacteriota > Minisyncoccia > Moranbacterales. Next base: position 6,186 of record JAOZNB010000026.1, read on the forward strand.
TTACTTACATATCCTGCAAGCATTGATTCAAAAAAAATCTCTTCAATTTGTGCAATAGTAATATCTAAGTCTTTTAACTCCTGTGTCATTCTTGCATCCTCCCAAAATAATTATTTATTGTTAAAAAACTACCAATAAATAATGATAACATGTCCAATCTATGAGGTCAATCAAAAAAACCGACCTATTTTAAGATCGGTTTTTTGATTTAAATTACTTACTTGTGTGTATGCAATTTATTTTTTTTGTTCTATTTTTCGGAATCCTGTTCCTGCTGGAATCAATCGTCCGATGATTACGTTTTCTTTTAATCCTCGAAGATGATCTTTCTTTCCAGAAATTGCTGCGTTTATAAGAACACGAGCAGTTTCTTGGAATGATGCAGCTGATAAGAATGACTCTGTAGAAAGTGCAACCTTTGTGATACCAAGTATCATTGGTTCTCCTTCTGCTATTTGTCCCTTGCCTACTTCTAGATTTGTATCATTAAATTCACTAAGTTCTACTATTTCACCAGGAATTAATGTTGTATCACCTGCATCTACCACACTAATACGTGAGAACATTTGACGAATGATAACCTCAATATGTTTATCATTAATTGCCTCACCTTGTGATGCATAAATTTCTTGAATTTCACGAACAATATATCGATGTACTTCTTCTTTGCCCATTGTCGCATAAAGTTTTTTCAAATCAATATGACCTTCATTTAGTTGCATTCCCTTTGTGACCAAATCACCTTTAGCAATATTTATTGTTGAATTTGAAGGTACACTATATTTTTTCTGTGCCTTCTTAACTCCTTCTGTCTCTTCTATAATAACTGTAATCGTTTTACCACCATCATCATCATATTCAACAACCTTACCATCAATATCAGAGATTATAGATTCACCCTTTGGTGAGCGTGCCTCAAAGATTTCCTCAACACGAGGAAGTCCTTGTGTAATATCAGATCCAGCCACACCACCAACATGGAAAGTACGCATAGTCAACTGTGTACCAGGTTCACCAATTGCTTGAGCAGCAACAGTACCAACTGCTTGACCCATAGAAACCACCGCTCTACGTCCTAAATCAACACCATAACATTTCTGACAAATACCTCTAAGTGTCTTACAAGCAGTTACTGTACGGATTTTAACCTTATCAATACCAGATTCATCAATTGTTTTTGCCTGTTCCTTGTCAATTAATACACTTGATTCTACAATCACTTCACCAGTTTTTGGATGTTTGATTGCACCAGATGATGTACGTCCTGCTAACCGAGGAGCAAATTCAGTTCCAATACGATCTGAATCAGCACGATAAATATATCCACCTATCCTGTCTCCACAATTTTCCTCTGTTACAATTACATCTTGTGCCACATCTACCAAACGACGAGTTAAGTAACCCGCAGTTGCAGTTCGAAGTGCTGTATCAGCCATACCCTTACGAGCTCCATGAGTTGAGATAAAATATTCCAACACATCTAAGCCTTCTTTATATGAACTACGTACTGGCAATTCCAATGTTTCACCAGTGGCTCCAGCCATTAAACCTTTCATACCTGTCATCTGCACCACAACTGATTCACTACCACGAGCTTTGGAATAAACCATAGAATAAACAGGTCCTTCTTTGTCCAAGCCTTCCCGCACAGATTCTGTAATATCATCTTTTGCTTTATTCCAGACATCAATTGAACGATTCTTACGTTCCTCTTCTGTAAGAAGCCCCGTATCATAATTCTCTCTAACTTCATTTACTTTTTCTTGTGCTTCTACTAGAATTTTTTCTTTGTCCTCAGGAATTTTCAAATCATCCATTCCCCAACTGATACCAGAACATGTCACACTACTGAATCCTAAATTTTTCACACGATCAATAAATTGTGCAGTCTCATCCTCTCCAACAGTTTCAAGCATTATTGCAACAATATTTTTCAATTCTACCTTTGTCAACTCTTCATTTATGAATCGCATCTCTTCAGGTAATATATCATTGAACATTCCTCGTCCTACTGATGACTTATATGTCTTTTTATTGTACTGAAAATAAATTTCTGTATTAATATCAATGATACCATTTTGATATGCTAGAATTGCTTCATTAATATCTGCAAAAATCTTTCCTTCACCTTTTACACCCTTTTTGATATGAGTAATATAATATATACCCAACACAAGATCAAGGGTTGGCGTTACAATAGGTTCACCACTAGCTGGTTTGATCAAGTTCTTTGATGAAAGCATAATATTTGCACATTCTTCACGAGCTTCATCTGTCAAAGGTACATGAACAGCCATCTGATCACCATCAAAGTCAGCATTAAACGCTGCACAAACCATAGGATGCAATTGAATTGCCTTACCTTCAATAAGTACTGGTTGAAATGCCTGAATAGAAAGTCTATGCAGAGTAGGTGCACGATTAAGCATTACATAATGATGAGAAATGATGTTATCCAAAATTTCATATGCCTCTTCTGTTTCATTATCAACCATCTTTCCTGCTGTACGTACATTATGTGCATATTCACTTTCAATCAGCTTGTTGATAATAAATGGCTTGAATAACTCCAAAGCCATACGTTTTGGTAATCCTGCTTGATGTAATTTCAACTGTGGACCAATGACAATTACACTACGTCCAGAATAATCAACACGTTTACCTAGTAAGTTTTGACGGAATCGCCCTTGCTTTCCCTTCAAAGAATCTGCAAGTGAACGAAGTGCTCTACGTTGTCCAGTTGAAGCTGCGACAGAAGCTTGTCCACGACGTGCATTGTTATCAAAGAGTGCATCAACTGCCTCTTGCAACATACGTTTTTCATTTCGTGTAATTACCTCCGGAGCATGCAAGTCCATTAGTTTACTCAATCGATTATTTCGATTGATAATTCTACGGTATAAATCATTTAAATCAGAAGTTGCAAAACGTCCACCGTCCAGCGCAACCATCGGACGAAGATCCGGTGGAATTACAGGAATAGCCGTTGGCAACATCCATTCTAATTTAATATTAGCTTTTTTAATACCCTGATAAAATTTAATACGTTTTTGAATTTTCTTTCGCGTAATTGAATCAACATCATCAACTTTTGCCATCAATTCTTTTTTCATTACATCAACGTCCATTTCTACCAAAAGGTCACGTACTGCCTCAGCGCCAATGCCCGCAGAAAAAACTTGTCCAAAACTTGTAGAAAGATTAAAATATTCTACCTCAGTTAAGATTTGATATTTTTCCAAATGTTTCAATGCATCACGTTTTGCTCGAAATTGTTTTTTTAATTCTACTAGAGTATCTTTGTCATCACTAGCCTTAAACTCTTTTTGTTTATGCTTAAATTCACTCTCTAAATTTTCTTGTGCTTGCAATTTTGCATCTTCATCAACATCTGTAACAATATATGATGAAAAGTAAATTACTTTTTCCAATGCCTGTGGTGAAAGTCCTAAAGCAAGACCAATTTTACTTGGAATACCTCGCAAAAACCAAATATGTGACACAGGTACAGCTAATTTGATATGTCCCATTCTCTCACGACGAATAATTGAACGTGTAACTTCTACACCACACTTATCACATGTAATTCCCTTGTATCGAATACGCTTATATTTTCCACAATAACATTCCCAGTCTTTTGAAGGACCAAAAATTCTTTCACAGAATAAACCGTCCATCTCATATCGTTGTGTACGATAATTAATTGTTTCAGGTTTTGTGATTTCACCACTTGACCAATCAAGAATATTTTCTGTACTTGCCAGACGCAAACGAACACTGTCGAAATCGCTAACTTTTGTTACATTATTTTCCATATGTTTGACTCTTAGTTAAAGATTGATATTTTTAGATGCTTATTTTTTTTCTTCTATTTTTGCATCCTTGATTTTCTTTGCGCCCTCACCTGACCCGACCTTTTGTCCGATGAGTTCTACATCCAAACACAGACCCTTAAGCTCATTCACCAATACATGAAATGAAGCTGGTAGGTTTGGACTCTTAATTGCCTCTCCCTTAATAATTGATTCATATGCCTTTGATCGTCCGAGTACATCATCTGATTTAATCGTAAGCATTTCTTGTAATGTATGTGCTGCACCGTAACCTTCAAGTGCCCATACCTCCATCTCTCCAAAACGCTGTCCGCCAAACTGAGCCTTACCACCAAGTGGTTGCTGCGTAATAAGTGAATATGGTCCTATTGAACGCATATGTAACTTATCATCAACTAAATGATTCAGTTTCAAGATGTACATCACACCAACTGTTGATTCATTATCAAACGGACGTCCAGTCTTACCATCAATAAGTCCAATTTTACCACTTTCAGGTAATCCAGCTGATTTCAATTCTTTTTTAATGTCTTCCTCAGATACACCATCAAGTGCTGGTGTTGCAGCTGTGTAACCATGTGCTAATGCCGCCCAACCAAGATGTGTTTCCAAAATCTGACCAATATTCATACGACTCGCCACACCAAGTGGATTCAAAATAACATCAACTGGTGTACCATCTGGTAAATATGGCATATCTTCTGCTGGTGCAATACGTGAAATAACACCCTTATTTCCGTGACGTCCAGCAAGTTTATCTCCTACAGAAATTTTCTTAAATCGTGCTACAGAAATCTGAATTTGTTGACTTACACCTGTTGGCAATCTGTCTCCGTTTTCCCTCGTAAAAATTTTAATATCTACAACTTTACCATGCTCACCATGTGGCAAATATAATGATGAATCTTTTACATCACGTGATTTTTCACCAAAAATTGCTCTAAGTAACCTTTCTTCTGCTGTAAGATCACCTTCACCCTTTGGAGTAATTTTTCCAACTAAAATATCACCTGAAGATACTTCTGCTCCGATACGAATAATACCTGTTTCATCAAGGTTTTTTAATCGCTCTTCACCAATATTTGGAATATCTCGTGTTACAACTTCTGGTCCAAGTTTTGTATCACGAACATCTAATTTGAAATCTTCAATATGAATTGAACTATATCGGTCATTACGCAATACTCGATCTGAAACAATGATTGCATCCTCAAAGTTATATCCTTCCCAAGGCACAAAAGCTACAAGCATATTTTGACCCAATGCAAGTTCACCATGTTCTGTTGAAGAACCATCTGCTAACAATTGACCTTTCTTTACTTTTTCACCTTTTTCTACACGTGGCACTTGATTCATTGAAGTAAACGCATTTGATTTCATAAATGTGTGCAATAAGTATTCGTGCTTGAACACTTTTTTCTTTGAGCCTGCTGGAGCAGATTCTTCAACTACAACTTTATTACCATCAACTGCGATTACCGTACCTGCATTCTTTGCAATTACTGCCTGACCTGAATCAGCAGCTGCCTTATCTTCAATTCCCGTTCCTACAAGCGGTGCTTCTGGTTTTACACATGACACAGCTTGTCTCTGCATGTTTGATCCCATAAGTGCACGGTTTGCATCATCATGCTCCAAAAACGGAATAAGCGATGTTGCCACAGAAATACATTGCTTTGGTGATACATCGATAGCATCAATACTTGTTGCTGCAACCATATCAGGATGTCCTCCTACACGAGCCTCAACCATCGCATTTATGATATTTCTATCCTCATCTAATTTTGTTCCACCATGAGCTATAGTTTTTCTATCCTCTACTGTCGCATTTACATACTCAACCTTTTCAGTAACAAACGGTGTAACTTTAATTGTCTTTTGAGAATCCTTTGTAATCTTTTTTGCATCTTTTTCATCAATTTTTGTACCCTTGCGAACACCTGCAACAGCTTCAGCTAAAATACGTCCCACAAGTTGTTTTTCACTATTTTTTACTTCACTTTTTACATCAAGATATGGAGTTTCTAAAAATCCATATTCATTAATACGTGCATACGTTGCCAAGTGACCAACAAGTCCAATGTTTGGACCTTCTGGAGTTTCCACTGGACAAATACGTCCATAATGAGATTGATGAACATCACGTACTTCAAATCCAGCACGTTCACGTGTCAAACCACCGGGACCAAGCGCAGATAAACGACGCTTATGTTCCAACTCAGCCAATGGATTTACCTGATCCATAAACTGTGACAATTGTGAACTTGAGAAGAATTCTTTAATTGATGCGGATACTGGTCTTGAATTAATAATTTGACCAGGTACAACTGTTTCAGGATCACATGTACTCATACGATCTTTGATATTTCGTGCCATTCGCGCAAAACCAATTCGCATTTTATTTTGTACCAATTCACCTACGCCACGTACACGACGATTTCCCAAATGATCAATATCATCAGCTATCGCTTGTGGATTATTATTCATTCGAATAATTTCTTTTACAATCAATATAAAATCCTCAACATTCAATACACGATTTTCTGTTATATTTTCTCTTTCAGTGTTCAAACGTTGATTCAAACGATATCTTCCCACAGCTCCAAAATCATAACGATCAAAATCAAAGAACATTGCATCAATCATTTGTTTTGCATTATCCTCTGTTGCAAGATCACCTGGACGTACACGTTTGTACACCTCTTTATAACCTTCACCTTGTGTTGTTGTAATATCTTTTAAAAGAGTTTCACCTATGTGATCTGTGTCAAGTATTTCTACACCTTCCTCAAAAAGTGCTCGAATCTCATCATCAGTTCCATAACCAAAAGCTCTTAACAGTGTAGTCACTGGTAATTTTCTTTTACGATCAATTTTTATATAGATAACGCCCTCCCTATCTGTTTCAAGTTCCAACCATGCTCCACGGTTTGGAATAATTTTTGCACCAAAAAATTTCTTACCTTTGATATATTCCATTGAAAAGAATACACCTGGTGAACGAATTAGCTGTGAAACAATAACACGCTCCACACCATTTATAATAAATGTTCCTCTATCTGTCATTAGAGGAAATTCTCCAAAATAAATTTCTTGTTCCTTCACTTCTCCTGTCTTTTTAAATACCAATTTCGCTGTTGCGCGAAGAGGTGCTTCAAAAGAAATATTCTTATTGCGTGATGTACGCTCATCAAACTTTGGATCATCCAAGAAATAATCAGAAATAGATAATTCCATTTCCTTCCCTGCGAAATCCACAATTGGATTTACTTCGTCCAATAATTCTTGTAGTCCCTTTTCCAAAAACCAATCATATGAAGCCGTCTGCGACTCAATTAGATTTGGAAGTGAAACAGCTAGTTGTTTTTTGAAAAACTTTCGCTTTGCAAGCGATGAAGAGGCGCTGAATCTCCCCTTTACCTTCATTTTCTTAACTTCAACCATAAAAAGACCTCCCACCACACGATTTTTCTAAACTTTACTAAATGTCTCGAAAGCCTAGAAATACCTCACTGATGGAGTTTTTAGAATGATTACTATTTAATTGTCGTACAAAATTGTCCGATGCTGCATCCAAACTTGACACAAAATCCCTTGTTACACAACAAGAAATCCGCCTCATTAAAGTGGATTATTTTCAGTACATAGAATAATAGCAGATAATAAATATCTTGTCAAACATCAGTCTTCTCCAATACAAGAATACCCTCAAATGCATATTTCATTCTAATGTAAAAT
>JAOZNB010000106.1 GCA_029933995.1 Candidatus Moraniibacteriota bacterium
TTTACATTAGAATGAAATATGCATTTGAGGGTATTCTTGTATTGGAGAAGACTAGGACTTGACAAATAAACGTTTTTTTGGTAATATAGTTAGAAGTAGAAAAAGACTATATTTTAAGGGGTAATTCAATATTTTTTAAATGAAATGAAAGCTAATAATATAAATTTTGTAACAGTTTTTGATACTGTTTTGGTGGATTTGCCAAGTCGTTCTCGTGATATTGTAGCGAAGCGTTTTGGTATTGGTGAGGAAAAACCATTGACATTACAGGCAATTGGTGATGAATATGACATAACTAGAGAGCGTGTAAGGCAGATTGTACAGGCTGGATTGAAAGGTGTTTGCACCATTGATGAATGTGATGATTTTTTGCAAGTAAAAGATGTTATAATTACGCGTATTAGTGAAAATAACGGTATTATATCTATTGATGGTATAGTTAATTCGCTTGGTAATGATGTAGACGAACATGGTGCTATTAGATTTTTTCTAGATGGAATGGATGAAGTTGTTGTTGTGAATGCAAAAAAATACCCAGTAGATGAGCAAGTTGTTGCATTATCTGATTTTGATGTTGATAAATGGGTTGAAATGCACAATGATATTAAAGAAATTTTAGAAGATAAACAAAAAACATATACTGTAAAGAAATTGCATGAAAAAATTACAGATGATATTGAATATGAGCAAATAGAACAATATTTACAGGTTTCATCTGAAATTGGTAAAAATCCATTTGATAAATGGGGTATGTATGAATGGGATGAAATTACTCCAAGAGGTGTGCGTGAAAAATCTTTATTAATTATGAAAGAAAAACAGGAGCCTATGCATTTTCGTGATATTGCACAGTCAATTGATGATTATGGACTTGGTAAAAAGGGGAAGAAATCTCATCCACAAACAGTGCACAATGAGTTAATTCGAGATGATAATTTTGTTTTGGTTGGTCGTGGTGTTTATGCACTTAATGCTGACAATTATACAGAAGGTACTGTAAAGGAGGTAATTGAAAATATTTTGCAAGATTCTGATGAACCACTTACATCAGAAGAAATTATAGAACGTGTTTTAGAAGTGCGACACGTAAAACCATCAACTATAAAGGTAAATTTGAATACAGTAGCAAAAAAAATGAATAAAAAATATACACTGGATAGCAATGCTAGTTAGTGTTATAATAAATTTGTAGATGGTATATTTTTTATGCCACATTGAATAAAAAATAAAATTTAAAATGACAGAATTTTTTGCACAGATTGTTGCAACTTTTCAGTCGACATGGTTTATCGTCGTGCCGGCTACTTTTTGGTTGGTATTTAGGAGTTTGTGGGGGCGATATGTCTTTATTACGGATTTTTTAATGAGACAAAATGAGGTAATGCTTGAAATTATCCCTCCACGTGATATTGAAAAAAGTCCAAAGGTTATGGAATTATTTTTTGACAGTCTTGCTGCTACAGACGCAGGTGTCAATAAAATTAATGAGCATTGTCATGGAGCAGGAAATCCATACTTTAGTTTAGAAATTGTGGGTACGGAGGGTACGGCACATTTTTATATTCGTACACCAGCTGCCTTTAGAGATCTCGTTGAAAGTTCTTTGTATGCACAATATCCAAATGTTGAAATCATCGAGGTAGATGATTATGTTTTTGATATTCCAAATGTTATTCCAAATGAAGAATGGACACTTAAGGGTTTTGATTTAAAATTATTGAAAGAAGATGCATATCCAATTAAAACATATCAATATTTTGAAGAAGATGTAACAGGAAACATGGTTGACCCTCTTGCAAGTATGTTGGAATCAATTGGTAATTTGGGTCCAGGACAGCATATGTGGTTACAATATTTAATTCGTGCTGATCGTCCGCAGTGGTTTGGTGACTGGGGCAAGGGAACAGTGGATGAATTTCTTGGTAAAAATGTAAAACCAGAAGGTCTATTTGCACGACTGTGGTTTGATATAAAAGATGTATTTGGTGGTATTATGATTGGATGGAATCAACCTCCAGAATTTTCTTCTCTAGAAGCGCCTGCTGGCAATGATGATCCAGTAGAATTTCGTTTAACTCCAGGAGAAAAACAAACATTAAAAGCGCTAGAAGAAAATATTGGTAAAAATATGTTTTCTGTAAATATGCGTTTAATTGTTGTAGGTAAAAAAGATTTTTTTACACCAATTAATTTGGGTGGTGCTATGTCATCAATTAAACAATTTGCTGATAATAATACAAATCAATTTATACCAGTTGATAGTTCAAAAATTTATGAGGATTATCTTGCTGTAGAATCACGCAGTGCTTATCGTATGCGTAAAATGTTAACAAGGTATCGAGATCGTGATGATTCAGGATATCCATTTCACTTAAGTACAGCAGAATTAGCAACAGTATTTCATTTACCAGATATGTCTGTTGCAGCACCTAGCGTGCAGTGGTCTGATTCAAGACGTGGTACAGCACCTAGTAATTTGCCTTTTGAGTAGGTATGATATAATATTACAATCAATAAATAAATTATTTTTATGACAGAAATAACAGCGTTTGCACAAACAAATTTTAGAAATCAGGCAACTGCATTTGGGATTAAAACTGATGATAGACGGAGACATCTGTATGCAATTGGTAAGACTGGTATGGGGAAAACAAACATGCTTGAGAATCTTGCAATTCAAGATATTCGCAATGGACATGGCATGTGTTTTGTGGATCCACATGGTGATACTGCTGAAAAATTAATCAGCATGATTCCACCTGAGCGTATAAATGATGTCATTTATCTTAATCCAGCAGATCAGGATTATCCAATTTCTTTTAATGTTCTGGAAGAAGTGCCACGAGAATTTCGTCCACTTGTTGCTTCTGGGCTTATTGGTGTATTTCAAAAATTATGGGCAGACTCATGGGGTCCACGTTTGGAATATATCTTACGTAATGCGCTTTTAGCACTTTTGGAAACGCCTGGAAGTACGTTGCTCGGCGTCATGCGTATTTTGACTGATAAAAAATATCGTATTCGTGTGTCAAATAATATAACAGATCCAGTTGTAAAAGCATTTTGGACAGAGGAATTTCCAAAATGGAATGAGCGAGTGTTGCAGGAAGTAATTTCACCTATCCAGAATAAGGTTGGACAGTTTTTAACAAGCCCGATTATTCGTAATATGTTAGGTCAGACAAAGTCTGCTTTTGATGTACGAACAGTAATGGATGAAAGGAAAATTCTTATTCTTAACCTTGCAAAAGGTCGCATGGGTGAAGATAATAGTTCATTGATTGGTGCAATGCTTATTACAAAAATTCAGCTTGCTGCAATGGGACGAGTAGATACACCTGAAGAAGAAAGGCTTGATTTTTATCTTTATGTTGATGAGTTTCAAAACTTTTCCACAGAATCATTTGCTAATATTCTGTCAGAGGCTCGTAAATATCGTTTGAATTTAATTTTAGCTAATCAATATATCACTCAGCTAGATGAAATAGTGCGGGATGCTATTTTTGGTAACGTTGGAACAATCGTATCTTTTCGCGTTGGTGCAATTGATGCAGAAGCTCTTGAAAAAGAGTTTGAGCCAGTTTTTACAATGAATGATATCGTAAATTTACCAAAATATAATATTTATTTGAAGTTGATGATTGATGGT
>JAOZNB010000027.1 GCA_029933995.1 Candidatus Moraniibacteriota bacterium
TTTGTTTATCATCGCTAAACGCTCTGATACAAATAATATCTTCCGGAATGACAGGGTCTTATATGTATTTGTAATTTTAAGGTTGGGAGTGAAATATAAGATTTAAGGATAGACAAATTGGCTTTAAAATGTTAATATAAAATATCGTTTTTTAATAATCTAATATTATAAAGGAGGAATTATAATAATGCCTAAGAAATCAAGAGTAAAGAGACAGCATAAAAAACATACAAGTAAACAAAGGCTGAGGGAAAAATACAGGAGAATGAATGAGTTTATGGTTAATGGTGTTAAGAGTCAATTAAGATTCATAACATATATGACCGAAGAAAATACTCAGAATTTTTTTGATGTATTGTGTAATATGGAAGATAACAATTGTCTGACGGTAAAATTTATACCATATTATCAGTATCATACCGTACCAACGTGTATTGAGGTATATGTACCCGATAAACAGCTTGGTAAGGTGGAGTCTTTTTTGAATTATGGGGCATTAGCTACTACAGTTGGGGGTAGGTCATTTAGAGGTGTGGTAACCCATTCCTTTAGATTGAGGTGTAATGTATCTACGGAGAATCGTATGTTGGTTTCACTTCTGTCAAATGAAGAAACTCAGGCTTTTGTTTATGATTTGCATTATTTGCAAAAAATAGGTATTGAATATACTGCGATTTTAGAGTATCGAATTACAGATGACTACAAAGTCGTTGAGCTTTATGCGCAAGATGAGGCAATGGCAACACCGCTGATGCCTTTGCTTCAAAATGGTCCATTTGGCAAAAAATGGAAACGTAAATTTATAAATGTATACAAAAACTGAAAATTGTTAGAATAAAATTTTTATAACAATTGTTGGAGAATAACATGAAACAATTGGAATTTAATGGAAAGTTTGTTGATGGACAAATCACATGTCCTGAGTGTGGAGAAATATTCTTTGAACGTGGAGAAATTGGTGGTCGATTAAGATGGATTTGCTCACACGGTGAATGTGGTGGTGCAGGAGCCAGAGTTCCGCTTGAGGAATTATCTGACCAAAAAGCAATGATTGAGCGTGGAGAATATTATACATTATTATCTATATTTTCTCCTATATAAAAAGAACATCTTTGAGCGATGTATTTATAATTGAATTAGTGCTCTTATTTTTATAAGTGAGTTTGTTATTATGAAATTAGTTTTGATAAAATAATTTTATCAATATATTTAGCATAATTTAAAAACATGGGAGACTCACATGTTTAGATCTGAGGGGTATTTTGAGGGTAGTAAATCAGAGTGGAGGAAGTCATGGCAGATAGCATTAGGAATAATGTTGGTAGGGGTACTCATAATTCTTTTTGTGTCTGAATTTGTAGGCATGATTGTTGTAATGATGGGACTTTCTCGTTTTGGTGAAAGTTATTTTTCGGGCATGGGTAGCATGGGACTAAGTACAGGTAAAAAACCTGCTATATTTTGCAATGTAAAACAACACTAGTTTGTACAAAGAGTGAAAATGTATAATTTACATTTTCACTCTTTATTTTTTGTAGAAAAACTAGATATCTGTGTTAGTATAAAAGTAATATAGCCAGTCATATCAAAAATATGAAAACACAAAGAGAGTTGGTACAATATTTAATACAAACAGGTGTGCTAACGACGACACGGATTATGGGTGCATTTAAGATTATTGATCGTGGAGATTTTGTGCGTGATTTTATTTATGGTGAAGATATTTATGGTGATTATCCTTTGACAATAGGGAAGGGTCAGACAATATCACAGCCTTCAACTGTTGCATTTATGATGGAACTTTTACAACCACAGGTAGGCGATAAAATTCTGGACGTTGGGTCTGGGTCTGGATGGACAACAGCACTTTTGGCAGAAATTGTTGGTCAGAATAAGGGTTTAGTATATGGTGTAGAGATTATACCAGATCTCGTTGATTTTGGCACAAGGAATATTGCAAAGTATAATTTTACAAATGTGCAAATTCTGCAGGCAGGTGAAAGGTATGGGTTGCCAGAATATGCACCGTATAATAAAATTCTCGTATCAGCAGCAGGCAATACGATTCCAGAAGATCTAATTGCACAACTTGAAATTGGTGGAACAATGGTTATTCCAGTGCAAAATGACATTATGAGGTATGTCAAAAGAACTCAGAATGATGGTGATTTGGAATATTTTCATGGTTTTTCTTTTGTGCCATTAATTAAACCCATGTTGTAATAACATAATTTTTATATATGATTGACAGTGTAATTGTTGTGGTATAAAATACAGATACAATAAAATATTTTATAAAGAATGTAGGCGAGGGAAATGGTCCGTTGACCCTACTAGCAACCTTTTGTACGTAAGTACAAAAAAGGTGCTACATCCATCCCTTTGTATAGGGAAAGATAATCGTACGTTATACTTTCTTTATGTGTGGAGAAAGTTTTTTTGTTTTATATACATTATTATGTATATAAAAATATAATTTAATAAATAAAAAATATGAAGTATTTTGATGAGTTTTATACAGTGGAGAGTGTGACAAATGGTCATCCAGATAAAGTATGTGATCAAATTTCTGATGCGATACTGGATGCATATTTAAAACAAGATAAAAATAGTCGTGTTGCAGTAGAGTGTTTTGGCGCGCATGGCGCACTTAGTATTGGTGGTGAAGTAACTAGTAATGCAGATATTGATGTAAAACAAATTGCAAGGAATGTATACAAAACAATTGGGTACAATGATACATTGGATATTACAACGCACATCATTACACAATCAGTAGATATCGCACAAGGTGTAAATACAGGTGGTGCAGGTGATCAGGGAATCATGTATGGATATGCTACAAATGAAACAGACGAATTTTTGTCATATGGTGTTGTACTTGCACATAAGTTGGCTAGAAGTTTAGAAAAATTGCGTACGAGTGGAGAAATTACATGGTTGGAACCAGATGGTAAGACACAAGTAACAATTAAGGATGGTGAAGTGCAGTCAGTACTTGTAAGCACACAACATATAGAAGGTGTGACACAAGATGAAATTCGTAAGACTCTTATTGAGAGATTGATTATACCAATCGTAGGAGAGATAGATGACAAAAATATATTTATCAATCCAACAGGTAAATTTGTGATTGGTGGATTTACAGCTGATACGGGACTTACAGGACGTAAGGTCATGGTGGATACATATGGTGGGCTTATTCCGCATGGTGGTGGGTGTTTTTCTGGTAAGGATGCAAGTAAGGTGGATAGGTCTGGTGCATACATGGCACGATTTGTCGCAAAAAATATTGTAGCAAATGGATATGCCAAGGAGTGCTTGGTATCAATAGCATATGCAATTGGAAAAAGTGAGCCACTTATGGTAAGAGCTATTGATGAAAGTGGTGTATCGCTTGAAGGTATTATAAATGAAAACTTTGATTTTACTCCAAATGCAATAAGAGAAAAATTACAACTAGATCAGTCAATTTTTGCACAAACTGCAACATATGGACATTTTGGCAAAGAAAATCTGCCATGGGAAGAAATTATAAATATAGCATAATAATTTTTTAGTAAAGAGTATTGATATATTTTGATTTGTGTATATAAGATGGGCAACATAAAACGCATCATAAAATTAACTTTATATATTCCCTTTTGAAAGGAAAGTGTCCGAAGGGTGGAGGCGTTAGAGTGCTAGTAATAAACTTGATTTCACCAAAACCCCCTCTGTCCTCTGGACATCTCCCCCTTTAAAAGGGGGAGAGGCTAACTACATAGTGATATTATTAATGCAAAGTTTAATATTTTGATTTTTAGATGCAAAACAGGTATTATAGAATGTATTATAAAACTATTAAAAATTTAGTTTTGGTTGTCATCTTGAGCGTAACGTAGTGGAGTCGAAAGATCTCAAAATTATGAGAATATCTTAAAACTATTAGTTTAGAGATTTCTCTATCTTGTTCCACTTCAGTCGAAATGACATAGATTAGCTATTTAGTAATATAATTATGCAAAAACTTCTCAAACAATATTTTGGACATGATGAATTTCGTCCGATGCAAAAAGATGTGATTGATCATTTTGTGTCTGGGCGTGATACTGTGGTGGTGATGCCTACTGGTGGTGGTAAGTCGCTTTGTTTTCAGCTACCCGCGCTTATGCGAGGTGGTACGACTATTGTTATCTCACCACTCATATCTCTGATGAAAGATCAGGTGGATGCACTTACAGCAAATGGTGTGTCAGCAACAATGTTAAATTCATCCATTGACCCAGAAGAACTAAATCAACGAATGCGTGATGCGAGGGATGGACATTATAAACTCATCTATATTGCACCAGAACGCTTGGCAAATGAATATGTACGTAGTTGGTTGGCGGGGATGGATGTGACGGCGCTAGCAGTTGATGAGGCACACTGTATCTCACAGTGGGGACATGATTTCCGTCCAGATTATCGTAACTTGAAATTATTTCGTGAGCAGTTCCCACAGATTCCAATTATTGCGCTCACTGCTTCAGCAACGGAGGGTGTACGTACTGATATTGTCTCAGAACTGGCACTTACAAATCATGAAGTATTTGTATCAGGATTTTATCGTGAGAATTTACACATAACTGTGATGCCAAAGGCAGGTGCAATAGAAAAAATTATTTATCTTATCAATAAACATAAGGGCGAATCTGTGATTGTGTATTGTTTTTCTCGCAGGGAGACAGAAGACCTAACTGAGATTTTGAAAGATGAGGGTATCAGTGCAGGAACATATCATGCAGGACTAACTCAAGAAAAAAGAAGTGAAGTTCAAGATGCATTTGTGCGTGACGATGTGCATGTAGTAGTGGCGACAATTGCTTTTGGTATGGGGATAGATAAACCAGATGTAAGGCTCGTGATACACAAAACATTTCCAAAGACAATTGAAGGATATTATCAAGAGATTGGTCGTGCTGGACGTGATGGACTACCTAGCGATGTGGTGATGCTTTATTCTGCGGGAGATAAGATGAAGCTGGATTACTTCCTCAGACAGATGCGAGATACAGTTCAGAGAGATAAAGAAGAAAAGAAAATTAAAGAAGTGATGGATTACGCACAGTCACGTATTTGTCGGTGGCAGTGGATCACATCATATTTTGGAGATGTGGGACTTCCTGCTTGTGGTACGTGTGATGTGTGTGTGGGGAATAATGACACAGAAGATGCAACAGAGATTGTACAAAAAATTCTCTCCACTGTGGTCCGTACAGGAAATGCTTTTGGCAGGGGACATGTCGTCAAAGTGATGCGTGGTTCAAGGGATAAAAATGTACTAGCTCGTGGTCATGAAGAATTAACTGTGTGGGGAATTGCAAAGGAATATTCTACAGGAGATCTAATGGAATATATTGCACAGCTTATTGCGCTAGGACTAATGGAACGCAATACTGGAGAATATGAAACATTCCGTGTATCACAGCGTGGTGCAAATTTTCTAAATAACCGTGAAAAAATCCAACTACCAAAATTACAAAAAGAAATTACAGGTAGTAGCAGAAAAAGTAAAAGCTTCGCAAATTATGATGAAGAAATTTTTGAAGCACTTCGTGAATTACGTAAAGAAATTGCAGATGAAAGGGGTGTGCCAGCATTTGTCATTTTTGGTGATGTATCACTCCAAGAAATGTCAAAGAAACTCCCAACAACAAAAGAAGAATTCACAGACATCTCAGGTGTTGGAGCAAAGAAGTTGGAACAGTACGGTGATACATTTACAGAATTTATCAGTGAACTAAAAGAAGAAAAAATACAAAAAGAAAAAAAGAGGAAAAAGTCAAACATGTCAGAAACAAAAAGATACAGACTAGAAGCAACGGTCGAAATGCTAAAAGCAAAAGACACACTGGCAGACATGGCCCAGGCACTAAGTCTCTCAGAAGGTACAATTACAAAATACATAGAAGAAATAATAGAAGAAGATGTAAATATCGATATTAATTACCTCCTTCCATCCAAAAAAACACAAAAAGAAATAGAAGAAGCTTTCAAAAAACACGGAACCGATAAATTAAAACCAGTTTTTGAACATTGCAACGGGAAATACACATATGATGAAATCCGATTGGTGAATTGTAAATAAAAACTAGCAGCGAGGCTGATAGTTTTTATTGTTCCACTCGCGAGTCTAAAACTCTGGACTTTAGTCTTGGCACACGAAGTGAAAAGCATAATAAATAATAGAATCGTGTCATTTCGACTGTAGCGAAGTAAAATAGAGGAATCTATAAACAAAAAGCACAAAGCATATCTGATAGATTTGAGATCTCTCGACTTCACTACGTTACGCTCGAGATGACAATTTGTAAAATGACTGTGTTTGTGACGGAATTTCATTCCATATCAAACCTCTGGACTTTTAGTCCAGAGTGGTTTAGTCTGCAAGCTATACTTTTGTTAAAATGAAAGTCTAGCAACTTATTTGTATTTTTTTATGTGTCATTCCAGAAATGTTTATTTCTTCAAGAACGAAGTGATTGAATAGAAATAACATTATCCGGAATCTTATACTTACAAATTTGAAAAACTTTTTAACATTATAATAAATAGTGGACCCCACTTAAATACACATGCTATAATAAAAACATGAAAAATACTTTTATAAAAATAGTATGTACAACTTTAATCTTCATTATAATCTTCGCACCATTGCGATTTGATTTTTTTTATATACATAAATATGCAAATGCTTGGTATGGTGATGACTTATATATCACTGAAGATGTAATATGGAATAGCGATACAGATTTAAGTGAATATAGCGTGGTGTATATTACGGATGGTGCAACGGTTACTGTTGAAGTTGGGTCACACATGGATATAAAAAGTGTTGTAGTACAGGATGCTGGGCGTATCATTGCAGTAGGTAGTATTGACAACAAAATTGTTTTTACTAAAATGTCATTTGATAACAGTCATGAATTTGATGAACAGTGTTTTGTTGGAGCTCCATCCTTTGAATTTGACGTATATGAAATTAATGGCTATGTATTTGAACCATCATTTTTTAAATTTGTAGAGTTTAATGGATTAGGAGAAAATTTTGATTATAACGCGTTACATTGTCCAGGAATAGTAATGCAGGACACTATCATAAATACTGCATATGCAGAGGATGAGCCTGAATATGTGGAGGATATTCAAACGGCACCAGCAATCTTACATAGCTCAGGACAGTTAGATATGGAAAATGTTATATTTAAAAATAGCGAGTACATAGATATTCAAGTAGAAATGGAACTTGAAGGAGGTTATAATGAAAATAGTTATGTACATATTAAAAATTCTAATTTTGAAGGCAATGAGCAAAATGTAGCAGTGATTTCAGACGTTACAATTTATGATTATGAAGCAGAAGATGCTTGTTATGATAATTGTGATGATGAATATGATGATAATCAAAATGATGCTATTTATGATGTGTGTTGCGAATTATGTGAATCAAGTGCTATAACACATGACGATAGCAAGGTTGTACTTACGAATAACTGGTATGGACATGTAAACGGTCCTACAGGTAGTTTTGTTAATGAAAATGGAGATGATTATGAAATATTGTTAGCAGGTGAAAAAATTAGTGGAAATACAAATGTATTAGAAAATGATTGGAGGAAGTCATCAGACTTTGCATCAAATGTCCTATTTTTACCAGGAGCAAAAGCAAGTAAACTTCATGACCAAAGCAATCAAGTATGGCCACCTACACCTGGTGGTGATGACTACAGGAATTTGTTATTAGATGAGGATGGTAATAGTATCGAAGATATTCATACGGATGATCCAATTGATGAAGCTGGACTACCTGGACCATTAGGCACAAATATTTACAAAAGCTTTATAGGAGACCTTGAAAGATTAAAAAGTGATAAAATAGTAAAAGATATTTCACTATATGCATATGACTGGAGGCAGAGTGTGGAGGATATCGTAAAGAACGGTACGCAGTACCCAAATGGTGAGAATAAAAATCCTATAGAGGAATTAGAGAGATTAGCAGACTCGTCAGTAAGTGGAAAAGTTACAATTGTAGCACATTCAAATGGAGGACTTTTGGCAAAAGCTATAATGCAACGATTAGAAATACTAAACATGACAGATAAAGTGGACAATATCATAATGGTAAGTTCACCACAAATGGGAACACCAAAGGCAATTCTCACAATGCTATATGGCTATGATGAAAAACTACCACTACCAGGACTCATAACAAATGAAGAAGCACGACAAATAGTAGAAAACATGCCAGGTGCATATGGATTACTCCCCACACAAGAATATTTCAACAGAGCAGAATACGACATAATTGATTTTGAATCAGAAAACACAAAGTACAAAAAATATAAAGATGCATATGGTAACCATATAAATGATTACGATGAATTTAAAGATTTCTTATTAGCAAAAAAAGATAATAGACAAAAACCAGATAAGGATGATGTAGATAATGCAAATATATTAAATGAAAAACTATTTGATGAAAATATAGAATTACAAGAAGAATTAAATAACTGGACACCGCCAGAAAATGTAAATGTAATTCAAATAGGTGGTTGGGGATTGGATACTATAAAAGGTATAGAGTATAGGGAAAAACTACGTGAAGACTGCACAATGGATATGTTTGGAACACCGATATGTACAACTTTTAATGATTTTGTCACAGTCTTAAAACCAAAATACACAGTGGATGGAGATGAGGTTGTTGTGACACCAAGTTCACTCGCATTGGTAGAATCTGAAAATGTTGAGAGGTATTTTGTTGATTTGTTTGGGTATAATAAATCAGATTTTTGGTTGAGCACTAATAAAGAGCATAAAAATATATTAGAAATTAATCAATTGAGGAGTTTTATTTCAGGAATTATTAAAAAGCATGAAATATTAGGTGATTTGCCGAAATATATTTTAGATAATAAGCCAGATAATATTGATAGTGTAATTGAAGGTAGTAAGCACAATGCAACAAGGATCAGAATGGCACTTTATTCACCACTAGACGTTCATTTATATGACAATCAAGGAAATCACACAGGACCAACAACAGATGAAAATGGAAACAAGACATTAGAAATAAATATTCCAAATAGCTATTATGATGTATTTTCTGAACATAAATTCGTAGGATGGGGAGGTGGCAGTGATGTTAGAGTAGAACTTGCAGGGTATGACACAGGCTCGTATACTATTAAATTAGAGGAAATAAGTATCACAGATGCAGGGGAAAAAATAGATTCACATCTAACCATGAAAAATCTACCAACAGGAGAAAACACAAAGGTAACTTTTGCAATTCCTGATACAGGACTAGAAAATATCACAAAACTCACAGCTGATTATGACGGTGATGGAATTAATGATTATGAGATTGTACCACAAATTAACGAAGAGGTTACATTGAATTATAAAAACAATGATAATGTAGAATCTGATGATAATGACAATGATGAAAATAGTGAAGATGATAATGACGGAGAAGAAAAAAATGATATTATAGAAAATATTTCAAATAATGAGTCTTTGCGAGGAGGTACGACGAAGCAATCTCTTGGGGATGATGCTCTAAATATTCTTATTGGAATACTTTTCTTATTGTTAATAATTACAAGTGTATTTATTTTTAAAAAGTTAATTAAATAAAATAAAATTATGAAGGGAGAAAAAAAAAGCAAGTTGAGTATATTATTAATTTTAATAATTATTATTAGTGCCTATGTTATATTTCATGTATATGTATGTCCATATGAGAAATTTTATATCGAAAATGCCAATGGTTGTAATTTATTGATATATCAAGATAGCATATTTCAACCAATGGTGATGTTTTCGATTTCATTATTTATAACATCAACATTCACATTCTTCATCTCAGACAAAATCTTCAAAAAATGGTTCACTTTTACACTGTGGTGGTTTGGTTTTGCAATATTTCTTATAATACTAGCACCAACATCTTCAGGAGGATCACTGCCTATAGGTCCAACCAAAGAATTAGTTTCAATATGGATGTCCAGCCTCTTTGTAATCATAAGTATAATAATGTTCATCTGGATGACAATTAAAGAGAAAAAATAAGCCAATTAGAAATATTTTAATTGGAATGTTAGTGTTGTTTTTAATAATTACAAGTGTATTTATTTTTAAAAAGTTAATTAAATAAAATAAAGTTATGAGTAGAGAAAAAAAACATTATTTATTATTATGATAATTTTTATGTTGTTACTGGTATTAAATGGAACCATGTGTTTGAGTAATGTGAAAAATTATTGTATTTTAGGAAAATATTCTAAAACTATTTTAGGGCCAACATTTTTAATGTCAGTAGGACTGCTTGTAGTTTCAACATTCACATTCTTCATCTCAGACAAAATCTTCAAAAAATGGTTCACTTTTACACTGTGGTGGTTTGGTTTTGCGATATTCCTTGTAATACTAGCACCAACATCTTCAGGAGGATCACTGCACATAGGGCCAACCAAAGAATTAGTTTCAGTGTGGATGTCTAGTCTTTTTGTAATTATCAGTCTGATAATGTTCATCTGGATGACAATTAAAGAAAAAAGAAGTAGATAAAAATTTATATAAAAAATATGTTTATTCAAAATACAAAAAAGAAATAGAAGAGGACTTCAAAAAACACGGAAATGATAAATTAAAGCCAATTTATGAACATTGCAATGGAAAATATACATATGATGAAATTCGATTGGTCAACATAGCAAATTTGTAATAAATATTATATAATGGAAATGTAATAAAATAATAAAGATAAAATTAAGTGGTGTAATTTTTTTAAATTTAATATTATGGACAATGAACAAAATAATGTAGAACAAAATATTCAACAAATGCCAGAAATTGAAGAAAAAAAATCAAAAAAATGGATTATTGCAATTATTCTTATACTTTTATGTATAGGATTATTTATTTTGGTATTTATATCAAAAGATGATGAAAAAGTTGTGAATGAAGTAATCGTTGAAAAAACGGTGATAGTTGAAGAACCTGTAGAAGAGGTTAAAAAAGTTGTTGAAGAAACACCCGTACTCGTAGGAGAATGGGTTCCGGTATATACTGATGAGGGCACAGGTAGTAAAAATACAAAGGTATTTCAAATAGATAGAGAAAATGCTAAGGCATGGAAAATTATTTATACATTTGAAGGAGGTTCTGATACATCAAAATTATATATTGAAAGCATGACACCTCCTTTAGCTTATGGAGGGACTGTTGCTGATTATGTGACCGAAGGTGGTGAAGTTGTTTTTCCTGATGCAACGGGGCCACATTATTTGAAAATTGGTACAGATGATGAATCTGCCTGGACTGTGCAAATACAACAGTTGATTGATGGTGAGATGGTGTCAAATAGTTTAGATGATAGTGTTGGAGAGTGGATTCAAATATATGCTGATGAGGGAATGGGCAGTAAAAATACAGAAACATTTGAGATTTCAGAAGAAGGTAGTAAGGGATGGGAATTGATCTATACATTTGAAGGAAGTTCAGATACAGAAACATTGTATATTGAAAAGATGACGCCACCACTTGCTTATGGTGATGCTGTAGTTGAATATGTGTATGATGATGGAAAGGTTGTTTTTGATGAAGATAGCAATGGTACATTTTTTTTGAGAGTTGGGACGAATGATGAATCTGTATGGACTATAAAAGTGCGACAGTTAATTGAGAAATAAAATATAATTCATGTTAAATTAAAAGTCATGTTTGGAGGTGAATTATTATGATAAAAAAAGTTAATTATATAGTAATTAGTTGTGCTGCAATTGGTGTGTTGGGAATTCTTGGTGGTTGTGGAACAACAGATAATATTGTTCAAACACAAGAAATACAAGAAACACAAAAAATACAAGAAAAAACATTAGAGGTGCCAACTGATATTCAAGCAATTGATGAGACTGAACAGGGAGAATTAGCGAAGATTTGTTCAAACTATTGTGTTAAAGTTATTTCAAAACATTCTGATGTATCAAAAAAGGTATGTAATAGTTTTTGTGATGATGTCATACAACAATGTGAAAAACATGAAGCTGCCTCTATGCTTTCTGTAGATAGTTGTATAGAGTTTGGTATGCTGAAGCCATTAAGTGAAAAATACCCATCAGTTAAGGCAGAAATTGATGCTATAGATGCTAAAGCACAAGCAAATTAGCCTAATATAAATTTTTAGTTAAATATAAAAGCTTAAAAACACATATTTTAAGTATGTATTTTTTTGTAATCACTAATTATACAAAGTTTTTATTCTTTAGAATTTTTTATTACAATAGGAATTGTTTTTGTAGGTGTTTTTTGCAATGTTTTGGTTGTAAAATCCAATGGTGATAAAATGCCAGTTTTTATGGAAAATATGTTAGTGCAGGCACAAACCGATTTCAGTAATGAACCACGACACCAAGCTGGCACAATAGAAACAAAGTATGCATTTCTTGCAGATTTTATAACAATCAACAAAAAAGCACAAAATATTTATAGCCCAGGCGATATTTCAATGACAATCGGACCCGTGTTACTAGCTCTAAGTATTTTATGGCAAATTGTGTATACATTGAGACACGAAGGACTAACAGGATTTTTGTACAATAATCAACCCATTTCGTACCCTATGAGTATGATGGTTGTTTATGCGGTGTATTTAGGATATAGACATATCATGCTTTATGCATAACCCTCTAATGCCCAAAAAAGTAAAATCCTCACAGTTATAAATTAACTGTTGGGATTTTTTTGATTTTTTTGGCGTAAAAAGGTAGAATTGTAATATTGATTGATAATTTTAATTTATGGATTTTGAGCAACAATTTAAACGATTTGATGATATTTTAAGGAGTGAATCTGGTTGTAGTACGGCACTTGATTATATTGAACAAACTTCTTGGATTTTATTTTTGAAATATCTTGATGATTTAGAAGCTAATAGAAAAATAAATGCAGAATTAACGGATAAAAAATATAAACAAATTTTAGATGAAAAGTATCGTTTTTCTGTATGGGCAACTCCAAAAAATAAAAAAGGTGAAATTGATTATAATAAAAGGAGAGTTAATGAAGATTTAATAGACTTTGTAAATGATGAGCTCTTCAGATATTTGAAAGAATTTAAAAAGGTTGATGCTGATGTAAATACTATTGAATATAAAATTGGTGAGGTTTTTTCACAATTAAAAAATAAAATTGAAAGTGGAAAGAATTTAGCTGATATATTAGATACGATTGATAAGATGAAATTCACTACTTCGGAGGCAAAACATGAAATGTCTGCACTGTATGAGAATAGAATTGCGATGATGGGAAATGCTGGTGCAAATGGTGGTGAATATTATACACCACGACCACTTATCAAGACTATTGTTAAAGTCGTTGATCCCAAAATCGGTGAAACTGTCTATGATGGAGCTGTGGGTTCTGCTGGATTTCTCGTGGAGGCATTTGAACATATGCAAGAAGGCAGGGAACTCACTCCGAAAGAAATGCATATTTTGCAAGATAAGACTTTCTATGGAAAAGAATTAAAATCACTTGCCTATATTATCGGTATTATGAACATGGTGCTACATGGTATTGAAGCGCCAAATATTCAACAG